>NZ_JBEUPA010000181.1:0-14769 GCF_040492065.1 Actinomadura sp. NPDC000929
CGACGCTGCCGGGGGTGTGCTCGGCGAGCACCTGGCGGATCGTCTCCTCCGCCGCCCGGTCGTGCTCGGTGACCGGGTCGTGGATGTCGCGCTTGTGATCGACCTCGGGACGCGACCGGAACGCCGTCCGCAGACGGTCCCCGGTGGCGCGGGCGGCGAGTTCGGCGATCCCGGCGAGCTCCCGCGAGGCGGGGACGTCGACGCTCATCGTTCTCCTTCTGTCGTGGCGGTGAGCAGGTCCAGCAGTCCGTGCCCGTCGTCGACGACGGCGTCGGGGCGGCAGCGGACCTCGTACGGGACGTCATGGGTGCCCTTGGCCACCATCAGCACGTTCCCGCCGACGCCGGCGCGGTGCCCGCACAGGACGTCGCGGTCGAAGTTGTCGCCGACGTACCAGGCGTCCGACGGCTCGACGCCGAGGGCGCGGGTCGCGATCCAGATCATCTCCGGGTTGGGTTTGCGGATGCCGACCTCGTCGCTGTACACCTCCAGGGCGAGCTTGCCCGCCAGCCCCGTCGACGCCGTGTAGTCGCGGTGCACCGCGCCGGACAGCGCGTTGCTGACGACCGCGCAGGGGATGCCGAGCCCGGCGGCGGCGTCGAGCAGTTCGGGGATGCCGGGACGGGTGCGGCGGTCCTGCCGCAGTTCGCCCATTCGCTTGCACAGCGGGGTGGCGTGCGCGACGACGAGCTGCCGCGCGGGCGCGGGCCAGTCGGCCGCCACGTAGTCGCCCCAGAACGCGGCGTGGGTCGTCTCGCGCGGCGCGTACGGGCGGGACATGGCGTCCTTCCAGCACTTGTCCGCGGCCGCGCCCGCCCTGATGTCGGTCTCGATCGCGGCGGCGTCGAGCTCGCGGGAGCCGGCGCCGGTGAGAAGGGCGTGGACCTCCTTGGCCAGAGCGGCCTGCCAGCCGTCCCGCTTGGAGGTCTCGACCAGCACGCCGCCGAAGTCCAGTAGCAGCGCCCGCGGCCGGCGCAGGGGCGCGGTCACAGGGCGGCCTTCTTGACGGGCGCGACGGCGTCGTCCCAGGCGCCCATCCGGGAACCGTCCTCGGCGAACACGTGGAGTCGCCCGGGTCGCGTCCAGCAGTGGAGCCGGTCGCCCGGGGCCGCCTCGGGGTCCTCGTGGGTGACGGCGAACAGGTCGGTGTCCAGGACGCGCAGCTGCACGGTCCAGCTCGACCCGGTCGGCAGGACGGTCTCGACGACCGCCTCGTCCCACCAGGCCGCGTCGGGCACCTCGTCCCGCGACTTCGCCAGCTTCAGCGCCTCGGGACGGACGCCCGCGCACGCGGGCCCGCTCAGCCCGGCGTGCTTCTCCACGAAGCGCAGCAGCGACCCGGCCAGCCCGTCGGGCTCGTCGCCGAGGGGGACGATGTTCATCGGCGGGCTTCCCACGAACTCGGCGACGAACCGGTTGGCGGGCCGCTCGTACATCTCCATCGGCGGCGCCACCTGCTGGAGCTCCCCCTCCGCCATGACGGCGATGTGCGTGGCCATCGTCATGGCCTCCATCTGGTCGTGGGTGACGAACACGACCGTCGCGCCCGTCTCCTCGTGGATGCGCTTCAGCTCCGTCCGCATCTCCAGGCGCAGCCGCGCGTCGAGGTTGGACAGCGGCTCGTCCAGCAGCAGGACGTCGGGGTCGACGGCGAGCATCCGCGCCAGCGCGACGCGCTGCTGCTGGCCGCCGGACAGCTGGGACGGGTACCGGTCCATGCAGTCGGCGACGCGGACCTTCTCCAGGGCCTCCCGCGCGCGGGCCTTGCGGCGCTCCGCCGGGACCCGGCGCATCCGGAGCCCGAACTCGGTGTTGCCGCGGACGGTGAGGTGCGGCCAGAGCGCGTAGTTCTGGAACACCAGTCCCATGTCCCGCTTCTCCGGCGGGACGTAGACGCCGCGCTCGACCGAGTCCAGGACCCGGTCGCCCACGCTGATCTCGCCCAGGGTCGGCTGCTCCAACCCGGCGATCATGCGCAGGGTGGTGGTCTTGCCGCAGCCGGACGGCCCGAGCAGGCAGGTGAAGGACCCGTCCGGAATGACGAGGTCGAGGTCCTTCACCGCGGCGCGGTCGCCGCCGACGTAGTTCTTGACCACTCCGCTGAGGGTGATGGCCGGCATGGTCAACCTCCGATGCCCGAGGCCAGGCTGCTCTTGGTGAGCCGCTGGGCCAGGTAGGTCATGGTGAACGAGAGCAGGGCGATGACGAGCACGACGCCGTTGGCGAGCTGGGTGTAGCCGTAGTCGACGAGCCCGATGGACAGGGTGGTGAGCAGCTGCGTGCCGGACGTGGTCAGCATGATGACGATGCTGAGCTCCTTCAGCCCGGAGATGAACGGCAGGACGACGCCGGTGACGAGCGCGCCCCGCTGGATCGGGATGATGATGCGGACCATCCGGGTCGGCCAGCGCGCCCCGCTGATCTGCGCGGCCTCCTCCGGCTCCCGGCCGAGCTGCATCATCGCCGAGATCCCCGACCGGGACGAGTACGGCAGGTGCGTCACCACCATCACCAGGACGAGCAGCGTGATCGTCCCGTAGAGGGCGGGCACGGGGCCGCGCCGGACGGCGAACAGCGACAGGCACGCGGCGGCGAACGCGATGCCGGGCACCAGGTACGGCAGGAACGACACCTGCCGCAGGAAGGCCGAGACGCGGCTCCCGGCGCCGCGCACCACCACGTAGCCGATGAGGAGCCCGGCGAAGCCGCAGACCAGCGCGGCCAGCCCGACGATCCGCACGCTGTTCCAGGCCGCCTCCCACAGCTCGTTTCCGCGCAGCACGCCGTGCGGGAACCCGACCGCGCCCTCGATGTCGGATCCGAACCAGTACTTCAGCGTGAAGTTGCCGGGGCTGAACACGCCGGGCGTCTTGGTGATGGTGGACAGCAGCAGCGTCAGCACCGGGATGACGACGCTCGCGGCGAACACCGCCATCGCCAGCCCGAACGCGGGCCACCGCCAGCGGCGCAGGTCGCCGCGGCGGTCCATGGCGCCCTTCCCGCCGACGGTGACGAACTTGCGCTGCTCGCGCACCAGCCGGGTGTCGACCACGACGACGAGCACTCCGATGAGCACGATCACGCTGGCGATCGTCGAGGCGACGCCGGTGCTGCGGTCGCGGATCGCGTGGTACAGGCTCGTCGACAGGACGTTGTAGTCGCTCGGCAGCCCGAGGATGTAGGGGGTGCCGAACGTGCCGAGGACGCGCCCGAGGACGAGCAGCACCGCCGACGACAGCGCCGGCAGCATCAGCGGCAGCGTGACGCGGCGCAGGACCGTCCGGCCGCCGGCGCCGAGGATGCGCGCCGAGTCCTCCAGCTGGGAGTCGATGCGGCGCAGCGCGTTGCCGAACAGCAGCAGCACGAAGGGGTAGTAGTGCAGGCCGAGCGTCACGATGATCGGCACCGGCCCGTAGGCCAGCCAGTCGGGGGTGTGGATCCCGGCGCCCTGCAGGTAGCCGACCTGCCCGCCGGACCGCTCGTTCTTGAACAGCGACAGCCACGCCAGCGCGAACGTCCAGGACGGCAGCATGTACGGCACGACCAGGGCGCCGGCCAGGAACT
Source organism: Actinomadura sp. NPDC000929 (assembly GCF_040492065.1). Taxonomy (NCBI): domain Bacteria; kingdom Bacillati; phylum Actinomycetota; class Actinomycetes; order Streptosporangiales; family Thermomonosporaceae; genus Actinomadura; species Actinomadura sp. NPDC000929. Next base: position 3,565 of record NZ_JBEUPA010000181.1, read on the forward strand.
TGCGGCCCGGGACGTTCGTGCGGGTCACGAGCCACGCCATCGACCCGCCGACGGCGAGCGCGAACACGATGACGCCGACCGCGACCGTGAGGGTGTGCAGGAGCGGTTCCCAGAACAGCAGCCTGCTGACCGGGGAGCGGAACACCCGCCACAGGTAGTAGCTCGTCCACGAGCCGGCCCCCTGGCCGGAGCGCGCCTCGTCGCCGTACTGGACGCGGCCGGCGTCCGAGACGACGGAGACGAGCGGGGCGATGACGAGGTAGAGCAGCGCGGCGCTCAGGACGAGGCCGAGCAGCACGGTGGGGTTGCGCAGCAGGACGCGGGACCGGTAGAGCACGCGCCGGCCGCGTGACACGGGCCGTGCGGAGGCGGCGACCGCCATGGGTTCTTCCTCCGGGGTGGAGCCCGGCGGGCCGCTCGTGCGGCCCGCCGGGGGTCGGGCAGTGCTCAGGAGTGGTTGACGCGCCAGAAGTCCTTGATGTCCTGGCGGTTGCGGAAGTCGGCGAGCAGCTTGTCGGAGGAGAACCAGTACAGCTGGGTGTTCCAGTCGGTGAGGCCGGGCGGGTTGTGCGGGCTCACCCCGACCGCGTCGTTGCCGGACACGCCGCCGGAGTGGGCCTCGAGGTCGAAGCCCTCCTTCGACATCGCGAAGTGGACGAACAGCTTGGCGGCGTTGGGGTGCTTGGACTTCGCCGCGATCGTCGCGAACTTGGGGTAGGCGAAGCCCGTCCAGGGGTTCAGGCCCTCGCAGACCTTCATGTTGAAGCCCTTGCCCTCCAGATCGCGGAACTTGGCGATCGAGAACAGCCCGATGGTCGTCCGGGTCTGGTTGGGGGCGCCGACGGCGGTCGCGACGTCCTCGTCCTCGGTGGTCAGCACCGGATCGTTCTTCGCCAGCCGCTTCACCCACTCGTGGGCGGCGTCGTCCTCCCCGGTCTTGAGCTTGCCCTTGCCGAGCTGCTCGTAGGCGGCCGCGAGCTTGTCGGAGCTCCGCTCGGAAAGCTGGGTGAACCACTGGGTGAAGACCTCCTTGCCCAGCGGGTCCTGCATCATGACCTTCCCCTTCCACTGGGGGTCGGTCAGGTCCCAGACGTTCTTCACCGGGCAGCCGCCGGGGTTGAGCTTGGGGTTGTAGGCGAACACGTACGCCTTCGAGATCATCATCAGCGGGTTCCGGTTCTTCTCGCCGATGGTCGCGGCGAGGTCCGGCGGGATCCAGGTGGTGACGATCTTCTGGGGGAGGAGCTGGCCGACGAGCATCGGGCCGTCCTCGAACAGGCTGACGTCGATGGTGACGTTGCCGGCCTGCGCCTCGCGCGTCATCTTCTCCGCGGTCGCGGCGGCCTTGGACTTCTCGCCCTCGGCCTTGATGCCGTACTTCTTCTCGAACGCGGCGGCCATGTCCTTGACGTCGCCGCTGCCGTCGTAGGCGAGGAGGCTGCCCTCCTTCTTCGCGGCGGCGATCAGTGCGTTCAGGTCGAAGGACGCCGCGTCCTCCACGGTCACGGAGGGGAGGGGCTGGTCGGCCCCGGCCTGCCCCTCGCTGGACGGCGCGCACGCGCCCAGCGCCGCCGTGGCGAGGGCGGCGGCGACGGCGGCTCCGGCCCGTGCCCGGCGCCCTCTCATCATGGTGCGGATCATGGTGGGTTCTCTCCTCGCGCTGTGCCCGCAGCCCCGACCTGCGGCTTCATGGTTCGATCAGTGACTGCGTTTGAGCATCGCGTCCGACAACGCGTCGGCCGCCTCGCCGAGCCGCCGCCCCACCGCGTCCAGGCGGTCGAGCAGCTCGCGCCTGCGCAGGACGTCGATGTCCAGCGGTCCGGCGAACAGCCGGGTCAGCGCCGCCTGCCGGGTCTCCCGGACGCGGTTGCCGGCCTTGCGCGCGCCGAGCGCCGCGACGGTGACCGCGGCGGGCTCGGCGAGGACCTTCCGGACGGCGGTGTCGAGGGAGGTCAGCCCCTCCAGCACCGCGTCCAGCGGCGGTACGGCGAAGCCGAGTCCGGGCGGCCCGAACAGGTCGGCTTCGCGGACGAAGTCGCGGAGGTTGTCCAGGACGTCGTCGACGGAGCGGGAGAGCCGGTACAGGTCCTCCCGGTCTATGGGGGTGGCGAGGACGCCGCGCAGCATCGCGGCGAGCGCCGCGCGCTCGGCGTCCCCCGCGTGCTCCAGCTCGGCCATCCGGGCGCGGGCCTCCCCGGAGGGGACCCGCCCGGCGGCCATCTCCCGGGCCAGCTCGGCGCCGTCGCGGACGGCGCGGATCTGCCGGGCGACCTGCCCGACGACCCGGTCTCCGGAGCGTCCTCGCAGGTCGTCCCAGATGAGCCGGACGCGGCGGACGGGCCGGACGGCGGCGCTCACAGGGTCCTCACCGCGACGCCGCCGAGCGTCCCCGCGGCGAACGCGAGCGGCAGCGTGAACAGCCACGCGGCGCCGATGCCGACGACGTTCTGCCAGCGCACCCGGGAGGCGCCCTCGCTGGCGGCGACGCCGACGACCCCGGCGGTGACGGACTGCGTCATGCTGACCGGCGCGCCCGCCAGCGAGCTGGCCGCGACCGACGCGGCCGCCGCCGCCTCCGTGGACACCACGTGCAGCGGCCGGGCCAGCACGAGCCCGCGCCCCAGCCGCTCGCCCACCCGGTGGACGGCGCTCAGCGCGCCGGCGCAGAAGACGACGGCGATCGCGATGAGCACCACCGGGGTCGGCTGGACGGGGCCGACCCCGCCGAGCCGCCGCGTGGACACCACGTGCCGCGCCACGCTGACGACGGCGAGCATCTTCTGCCCGTCGTTGGCGGCGTAGGCGGCGCACTGGGCGGTGTAGGCCAGGACGTGGGCGGTCCGGACGGCTCCGGGCATCCCGGCGAAGGACGGCACGCGCCGCGACGCGAGCCCGAGCCCGAACCCGACGGACGTGCCGACCAATGGGGCGGCGGCGCCGACGGCCAGGACGAGGCCGAGCCCGCCCCAGGCCACGTCGAGGCCCATGCCGAGTCCGGCGCCGCCGATGCCGCCGACGATCGCCAGCGTCAGGCTGGTCGGCAGGCCGCGCCTGGTGAGCCCGGCGACGACGGCGAGCGCGACGGTCACGCCGAGCAGGAAGGCGAGCGCGCCGCGCCGGTCGCCGAGGTCGGTGAGGCCCTCGGTGAACGTCCGCGCGACCGTGACGGTCACCTGCGGGACCAGGACGAGGGGCACGAGCACCAGCGCGGTCAGCAGCAGCCCGGACGAGCGGGGGTAGCGCCCGCTGAGGCCGAGCAGGGCCGCGCCGTCGTTGACGCCGGTCACCCAGACGAAGGCGAGCGCGACCGCGCCGAACGCCGCCGCCCAGATCATCGGAGCTCCGCGAGCGGGACGCGGCGGCCCTCGCGCAGCGAGAGCGTGGCGGCCTCGGCGACGAGGAACGCCTCCAGCGCGTCGTCGACCGTGCAGGGGCTGTCCGCGCGGCCCCTGGCCATTTCCAGGAACGTTCCAATTTCGTTCGCGTAGGCGGGTTCGAAGCGTTCCTGGAAGTCCGTCCACGGATCGCCGGGCGGCCAGTCCACCCCGGGCTCGGCCGACCGGAGCGGGGCGCGCTCGTCGAGCCCGACCACCCAGGTGCCGGCGGTGCCCGACAGTTCCATGCGCACGTCGTATCCGGCGCCGTTGTACCGCGAGCCCTGCATCGTGGCGAGCGTCCCGTCGTCCATGACCAGGACGGCGGCGCTGGTGTCCACGTCCCCGGCGGCCGAGAAGTAGGCGTCGCCGCGGTTGGCGCCGACGGCGGTGACCGAGTCGACCTCCCGGCCGGTGACCCAGCGCAGGACGTCGAAGTCGTGGATGTGGCAGTCGCGGAAGATCCCGCCGGACGAGCGGACGTACTCGGCCGGCGGCGGCGCCGGGTCGGCCGTGATCAGGTGGACGCGGTGGAGCGTTCCCAGCCGCCCGTCGAGGACGGCCTGCCGCGCCGCCGCGTACCCGGCGTCGAACCGGCGCTGGAAGCCCACGTGCACGGGCACCCCCGTCTTGGCGGCGCGGTCGCGGACCTCCAGCGTCGTGCGCAGGTCGGGCGCGACCGGCTTCTCGCAGAAGGCGGGGACGCCCGCGTCGCAGGCGCGGACGAGCAGCTCGGCGTGCGTGGACGTCGGCGTGGCGATGACGACCGCGTCGAGCCCGGCGGTGAGCACCGTCTCCGGGTCCCCGGCCGTGGCGCCGATCGGGCCGGCCAGCGCCGCGGCGCGGCGCACGTCGGCGTCTCCGATCAGCAGGGTGTCGACCTGGGGATGGCCGCCCAGGAACCGGGCGTGCGACGCCCCGATCCGCCCCGCGCCCAACAGTCCGACCCGCATGGTGCCTCCCATGGCTGTCCGATCGGATGGCGAGTTCATCTGATGGACCGGCGGCGGACACCGGTTGTTCATCTGCTCGTCATCTTCGTGTGGCTTGGGGCACATTTGTAGCCCGCGCCGGAAGGGCAGTCAAGACTTTGTTCTTACATCTTGACGTTCTGACTTGGACTGGAGTCTTCCCCGGGCCGGCCGTGGCCGTGCGGAGCTGCGGGAACGGCGGGACAAGGCTCGGCTCCGCCCGGCCGCGTCCGGCCAGAGGCGTGCGCGAGCCCTCACGCACGGCGTGATCGCGTGCCTCGGGCGCGGCGGATCCACGTGCCGCGGGCATGGCTGAAGGGCGTGCCGCGGATCCGGCCGGAGCCGAGAGGGCACGCCTTCAGGGCGTCGCTTCCGGGGCCCGGGCTACCGGGTGGTGCCGCGCTCGTCGAGGACGGGCGGGACGGTGACGCGCCGGGTCTCCGCCTGCGCGCCGTCCCCGATCCGGTCCAGCAGGATCGCGGCGGCCGCGCGGCCCATCTCCGCGGCCGGCGAGGCGATCGTCGTCACCCCCGCGGCCCGCGCCCCCGGCGGATCGCCGTGGACGATCAGTGAGACGTCGTCCGGCACGCGCCTCCCGGCGCGCAGCAGCGCGGCGAGCGCGGCGACGCCCGTCGTGTCGCCGAGCGCGAGGACGGCCGTCGGCGGCCCAGGCGGACGCCACAGCTCGTCCGGACGGGCGACGACGGCGCCGGCCGGGCACGCGCGGCGCAGGGGCGAGGGGCGGGGACCGAGGTCCAGGCAGGCGACGCGGTGGTGGCCGAGGTCCGCCAGGCGCCCGAGCGCCCGCCCGACGGCCGCGGCTCCGTCACCGGTCACGCAGTCGACGCGGTCGGAGCGGACGGAGCGCCCGACCACGGTCACGGCGCATCCGGCGGCGGCGCGCTCGATGTCGGCGGCAGGCAGCCTGGGCCCCGCCAGGACGACGCCGTCCGGGCGCAGGTCGAGCAGGTCGTCCAGGGCGGCCCGCTCGCGCGCCGGGCCGCCGCGCCCGGTGGCCAGCAGCAGGCGGACGCCGCGCCGGGCGGCCTCGTCGGCGAGCCCGTCGTAGACCGCGCCGTACCAGGGATCGCGGAGGTCGGAGAGGAGCACGCCGATCATGCCCGTCCGGCCGGCCGCGAGGCTCCGCGCCATCATGTTGGGCCGGTAGCCGAGTTCCCGGGCCGCCCGGAGCACCGCCTCGCGGCGCTCCCTGCCGACCTTGGGGGAGCCGCGCATCACCAGCGACACGAGCGCGCGCGACACTCCGGCTCGCGCTGCCACGTCCTCCAGGGTCGGGTGGGTCATGCGGTGTTCTCCCGGGTACGGCGAGTCGCCGCCATGAAGGGCATGGCGGCGACTCGCGTCGGTGTGGTTCGCTGCTAGCCGCGCGGGTCCCAGTCGCCGGGCGTGACGTCCAGGTCGAGCGGGTCCGCCACATCCTCCCAGTCCACCAGCTTGAAGTTGGTGTTCTCCCGGACCTCGCCGGTCCCGTCGGTGACCGTGGGGGTGTTGACGCCGTCGTGGACGACGAGGAGGCCGTTGTCGAAGCCGCCGACGGGGGCGCTGGTCACCATGGCCCCGTCGCAGACCTCCGACCCGTCGACCGTCGGTCCGGCGGCGACGCGGAAGTGGCCGAGGTACTGGCGCGGGTCCTGGCGGTCGTAGACCACGAAGGTGTCGTCCCCCTGGCTGGAGGCGAGCAGGTAGCCCTCGCCGTCGTCCTGCCGGTAGATGGACAGGCCCTCGGCGTCGGCGGTGAGGTGCGTGCCTCCGACGCCGGGGTCGGGCCCGCTCGGGGCGCACTCCTCGGTCTCGGGGTCGTAGGCGGCGGGGACGCCGTACTCCCGGACCTTGTCGACGAGCTGCGGCGAGCCGCTGCCGAGCGGGATGCGCCAGATGCCGACGTCCTCCTGGGCGGCGAAGAGCACCCCGTTCTCGGGGTCGGCGACCATGCCCTCGACCTGCGGTCCCTCGCCGGGGTCCTCGCAGGGAGCCCAGGTGCCGCCGCCCGGCAGGGCGAACGAGGTGGGCAGGTCGACGTCGCGGACGTGCCGGTAGGTGACGGTGCCCGCGGCGGTGGCCTCCAGCCGGACGGTGCCGATCCGGGAGGTGTGCCGGCGGCTGAGCGCGACGTAGGAGGCGCCGCGGGAGTCCTTCCAGGACGCCAGCCCGTACGCCGTCGCCTGCTCGTTGATCTCGTCGAGGGAGGAGGAGAAGACGGGCGGGGCCGCGGGGTCGGTGACGTCGGTGAGCGGGGGCCGGTGGGCCTCGGCCTTCGCGGGGTCGATCGTGTAGGTGCGGACGGTGTCGCGGCCGCGGTCGGACACGACGGCCAGGTCGACCTTGCGGCGGCCGAGCTGGAAGCCGTAGATCAGGTCGACGTTGTTGAACCGTCCGGGCTCGTCGCCGGGCCGGGGCGGGGTGGGGGCGGCGAGCCGCTGGATCTGCCGGCCGGCGGCGTCGTACACCGCGAGGCCGCCCTGCTTCAGGGTCGCGACGATCAGGTCGCCGTCGCGGTCGTCCGGGTGGCTCCAGATCGCCGGGTCGTCGGCGTTGGCGTTGCCGCCCGCGTCGTCGTCGAGGTTCGCGGGCGTCTCCAGCGCGGCGCGGACCTGGGCGAGCTCGTCGCCGTCGGCGACCGCGGGGACCGCGGACAGGAAGGCCGCGGCGAGCGCGGCGGTCGTCGCCGCGGCCGCCAGGCGGGCGCCCTGGGGGGTGGGTCGCAACTGCATCGGGTTCCTCCTGATGCGTGGGGGATGCCTGAACGGTAGGCATTAGAGCGCTCTAATTCAATAGAGCGCTCTAATTGATCAAGAGATTTTCACCGGCCGTTCGCCGGACGGGCCCCGGCGGGCCGGCTAGCGCTCGACGAGGGTGAGGGCGAAGGAGTACCGGTCGGCGCGGTAGACGTGGCAGCCGTACTCGATCGCGCCGCCCTTGTCGTCGTAGGCGGTGCGGGTCATGGTCAGCAGCGGGACGCCGCGCCGCTCGTCCAGCAGCCGGGCCTCGGCCGCCGTCGCGCCGCGGGCGCCGATCGTCTGGTTCGCGATGCGCAGGTTGATGCCGGTCGCGCGCAGCAGTTCGTACAGGCCGTGCTCGGCGAGGTCGGCCTCGCCGATCCTGAGCAGGTCGAGCGGCAGGTAGTTGGTGAGCAGGGCGAGCGGCTCGTCGCCGGTGAACCGGATGCGGCGCATCCGGGTGACCTCGGCGCCGGGCGGGACGCCGAGCTCCTTGGCCACCTGGTCCTCGGCGGGGACGGTGCCGAGCTCCAGCACCTCGGTGCGCGGCTCGCGCCCGGCCGCGGCCAGGTCGTCGTGCAGGCTGGTCAGCTCGATCGGGCGGCGGATCTCCGACTGCACCACCTGCGTGCCGACGCCGCGCTTGCGCACCAGCAGCCCCCGGTCCACCAGGTGCTGGATCGCCTGCCGGACGGTCGGGCGCGACAGCCCGCACCGGTCGGCCAGCTCGACCTCGTTCTCCAGGCGGGTGCCCGGGGACAGCTCGCCCTCCCGTATCGCCGCCTCCAACTGCTGCGCGAGCTGGTAGTACAGCGGGACGGGGCTGCTGCGGTCCACGGTCACGCGCGGTCGGTACACCCGGCGCCTCCTCTCGTCCCCACGATCGTACCCGCCGCCGTCGGTTAGCTTATTACCTCATAATGTCATAACAAACTATTGACATACCTTCCCGGCTTTCAGCAGACTCGGCGAGGCCGATGCCGAGCACGGAACCGGGCCCGTCCCAGGGAGATGGTGAGCCAATGATCAACGACCGCGTCGCGGGAGCCCCGATCTCGTGGGGGGTGTGCGAGGTGCCCGGCTGGGGGCACCAGATGGACCCCGGGCGGGTGCTGGGGGAGATGCGCGATCTCGGGCTGGCCGCCACGGAGTTCGGGCCGGACGGCTTCCTGCCCGCCGGGGCCGGGGAGCGCGCCGCCCTGCTGGCCGAGTACGGGCTCCGCGCGGTGGGCGGCTTCGCGCCCGTCGTGCTGCACGACCCGGACCGCGACCCGCTGCCCGAGATCCGGCGGGTCCTGGCCGGCTTTGACGTGGAACGCTCCAAGTCGGAACTGACGCTGGTGCTGGCCGCCGTCCACGGGCTGGAGGGCTACGACGAGCGTCCTCCCCTCGACGCCGCCGGGTGGACGGCGCTGCTGACCAACCTCGACCGGATCGCCTCGCTGGCCGCGGAGGCCGGCGTGCGGGCCGTGCTCCACCCGCATGTCGGGACCATGGTGGAACGATCCAACGAGGTCCGGCGCGTCCTCGACGGGTCGGGCGTCCCCCTGTGCCTGGACACCGGCCACCTGCTGATCGGCGGCACCGACCCGGTGGAGCTGGCGGCGGGCGCCGCCGAGCGGATCGCGCACGTGCACCTCAAGGACGTCGACGCCGCGCTCGCCGAGAGCGTGCGGCACGGCCGCACGCCCTACACCGAGGCCGTCCGCGCCGGCCTCTACCGCCCGCTCGGCGCGGGGGACGTCGACATCGCCGCGATCGTCGGCTCTCTCGAAGGCGCCGGATACGACGGCTGGTACGTCCTGGAGCAGGACACCGTCCTGGACCGCGAACCCGCCCCCGGCGCCGGGCCGCTGGACGACGTCCGCGCCTGCGCCGAGTTCCTCGCCGGGATCGGCTCATGAGCGGCGCCGCGTCCTTCGACGTCGTCACCATGGGCCGCGTCGGCGTCGACCTCTACCCGCTCACCTCCGGGGTCGGGCTGGACGAGGTCGAGACGTTCGCGCGGTTCCTCGGCGGCAGCGCCACCAACGTCGCGGTCGCCGCCGCCCGGCACGGCCGCCGCACCGCCGTGATCACCCGGACCGGCGCCGACCCGTTCGGCCGCTTCGTCCGCCGGGCGCTCGCCGAGTACGGCGTCGACGACCGGTACGTCTCCGACGTCCCCGGCCTGCCGACCCCGGTGACCTTCTGCGAGCTGTTCCCGCCCGACGACTTCCCGCTGTACTTCTACCGCTTCCCGAAGGCTCCCGACCTGGAGATCCGGGCGGACGAGCTGGACCGGTCCGCGATCGAGGGCGCCGGGGTGCTGTGGGTCACGATGACGGGGCTGTGCGCCGAACCGTCCCGGACGGCGACGCTGGCCGCGCTCGGCGCCCGCCGCCGCGACTCCCTCACCGTCCTCGACCTCGACCACCGGCCCATGTTCTGGGAGTCGCGGGACGAGGCGCGGCGCTGGGCGGGCGAGGCCCTCGAACACGCCACCGTCGCGGTCGGCAACATCGCCGAATGCGAGGTGGCCGTGGGGGAGGCCGACCCTCTCCTCGCGGCCCGCGCGCTGCTCGACCGGGGCGTCCGGCTCGCCGTCGTCAAGCGCGGTCCGGACGGCGTCCTCGCCGTCGACGCCGAGGGCCGCACCGCCGAGGCGCCGCCGGTGCCGGTCGAGGTCGTCAACGGCCTCGGCGCGGGCGACGCGTTCGGCGGGGCGCTCTGCCACGGGCTGCTGTCCGGCTGGGACCTGCCGCGCGTCCTGGGCTTCGCCAACGCGGCCGGCGCGATCGTCGCGTCCCGGCTGGCGTGCTCGGCGGCGATGCCCACGACGGACGAGGTGCTGGCACTGACCGAGCAGGTGGCCGCATGACGATCGACCTTCCGGTGCCGCCCGCCGACGCGCGGGCGGAGCGGATCGCGGGTCTGACCGAGACGCGGGTGACGCGTCCGGAGGCGGTCGCCGAGGCGGCGGAGCGCAGGACCAGGCAGGACTCGCTGGTCGGGGAGTCGGGGCGGTTGATGCTGCTGGCCGCCGATCATCCGGCGCGCGGCGCCCTGGCGGCCGGTGGCGATCCACTGGCGATGGGCGATCGGGGAGAGCTGCTGGACCGGTTGTGCGTCGCCTTGGAGCGGCCGGGTGTGGACGGCGTGATGGGCACGGCGGATGTGATCGAGGATCTGCTGCTGCTGGGCGTGCTGGAGGGCAAGGTCGTGATCGGTTCGATGAACCGGGGCGGCCTGGTGGGTTCGGCGTTCGAGATCGATGACCGCTTCACGGCCTACAGCGCGGCTGCGATCGCGGCGTCGGGGCTGGACGGCGGCAAGATGCTGGTGCGGGTGGACGATGACGACCCGGCGACCGTGCGCACGTTGGAGGCGTGTGCTCGGGCGGTGTCGGAGCTTGCCGAGCGTGGGCTGATGGCGATGGTGGAGCCGTTCATCTCCCGGCGGGTGGACGGGCGGGTCCGCAATGACCTGTCGCCGGAGGCGATGACGCGTGCGGTCGCGATCGCGTCGGGGTTGGGGACGACGTCGGCGTACACGTGGCTGAAGGTGCCGGTGGTGGCGGACATGGAGCGGGTGATGGCCGCGTCCACGCTGCCCGCGCTGCTGCTGGGCGGGGAGGTCGCCGCCGATCCCGTCGCCGCGCGGGAGGGCTGGCGCCGTGCCCTGCGTCTTCCCACGGTCCGGGGCCTGGTGGTCGGCCGTTCCCTGCTGTACCCACCGGACGGGGACGTCGCCGGAGCCGTGGACGCCGCGGTGGAACTCCTGTGAACGAGGTATCGAGGGGAGTGCCGGGTGACGGCCGGCACTCCCCGCACGCGCCGGCCGGGACGGCGCGTATCCGGAAGAGCCGGGAGGGGCAGCCAGCGGAGCCGCGGCTGCCGTCGCCCCCGGCACGCGGTGTGGAGGAGCGGTCATGAGATTGACGGTGGCGCAGGCGCTGGTGCGTTTCCTGTCGGTGCAGTTCAGCGAGCGGGATGGTGTGGAGCGGCGGTTCTTCGCGGGGTGTTTCGGGATTTTCGGGCATGGCAATGTGGCCGGGATGGGGCAGGCGCTGCTGGAGTCCGGTGGTGGGCTGCCGTATTTCATGGCGCGTAACGAGCAGGCGATGGTGCATGCGGCGGCGGG
>NZ_JBEUPA010000182.1:0-14751 GCF_040492065.1 Actinomadura sp. NPDC000929
CGGCGACCTGCGCTGGTTCGTCGACCCCATCGACGGAACGGCCAACTTCGCCGTCGGCCTGCCGTTCTTCTGCGTGTCCATCGGCGCGGCCCTGGGCGGCGAGCTGGTGGCCGGCGTCGTCTACGACCCGGTGCGCGACGACATGTTCACCGCCACGCTCGACGGCGCCACCTGCAACGGCGAACCGATCCGCAGCCGCGGCGCGACCCGCGACGACACCGCCGTCGTCGCCACGTCCTACCCGAGCGCCTACGACCTGAGCCTCGGGCGCGAGGAGGCGCTGCGGCGCTACGGCCGGATGGTCGACGCGTTCGCCACCGTCCGCCGCCCGGGCAGCGCCGCCCTCACCCTCGCCCACGTCGCCGCCGGATGGACGGACGCCGCCTACGACTCGTCCATCAACGCGTGGGACATCGCCGCCGGACTTCTGCTGGTCAGGCAGGCGGGCGGAACGTACGTGCCGCTCGGCGGCGAGCCCGGCGGCGACGACTGGGAGGCCCCCGGCTACCTGGCGTGCGTGGCCGGCTTCGACCTCGCCGGGTCCGTCATCGCCGAGGTCGCGGACTACAAGGGCGCGGGGGCCTGAGGATCCGCCCGCGAGCGCGCCCCGTGGTGGTTTGACAGCCCTTCGTGATCTTGACCAGACTCGGCGGCGCCGGCGGCGCGACCCGGCGCCGCGCGCTCGCGGACAGGAACGGTGAACGATGATCGATGCGCTGGTGGGACGGGGGACCCGGTGACTCCGGCCGGGTCCCGGGCGGAGCGGATCGCGGGGCTGCCGGAGGTGCGGGCGGTGCGTCCGGGTGCGGTGGCGGAGGCGGCTCGCGGGCGGGTGAGGCGTGCGTCGCTGCTGGGTGGTTCGGGTCGGTTGATGTTGGTGGCGGCTGATCATCCGGCTCGGGGTGCGCTGGCGGCGGGGGGTGATCCGCTGGCGATGGCCGATCGGGGGGAGTTGCTGGATCGGTTGTGCACGGCGTTGGAGCGTCCGGGTGTGGACGGGGTGCTGGGGACGCCGGATGTGATCGAGGATCTGCTGTTGCTGGGCGTGCTGGACGGCAAGGTCGTGGTCGGTTCGATGAACCGGGGCGGGCTAGCGGGGGCGTCGTTCGAGATCGATGATCGTTTCACCGCGTACGGGGCGGGTGCGATCGCGGCGTCGGGGTTGGACGGCGGGAAGATGCTGTTGCGGGTGGATGACGCCGATCCGGCGACGGTGCGCACGTTGGAGGCGTGTGCGGGTGCGGTGTCCGAGCTCGCGGGGCGGGGGTTGATGGCGATGGTGGAGCCGTTCGTCTCGCGGCGGGTGCAGCGGCGGGTGCGCAACGATCTGTCGCCGGAGGCGATGACGCGTGCGGTCTCGATCGCGTCGGGGTTGGGGGAGACGTCGGCGTACACGTGGTTGAAGGTGCCGGTGGTGGCGGAGATGGAGCGGGTGATGGCGGCGTCGACGCTGCCGGCCCTGCTGCTGGGCGGGGAGGTGGCCGCCGACCAGGGCGCCGCGCGTGAGGGGTGGCGGCGGGCGCTGCGGCTGCCGACCGTGCGGGGTCTGGTGGTGGGCCGGTCCCTGCTGTATCCGCCGGACGGCGACGTCGCCGGGGCCGTCGACGCCGCGGTGGACCTCCTCTGAGGCGGCGCTCCGCAAGCCCGCGGGCACTCCCGGTCAGTGCGGACCAACGTTGTCCTGGGGTTTCTCCTCCCGGCCAGTGATCGTTCATACCCGGTTCAGGGACGGCGACCAGGCTCCCGCGTGATCCCCTTACGTGAAGGAGTGCCCATGTCCGTGACCCGTCGCGGAGTCGTCAAGGGCGGCGCGGCCGGCGCGCTGTCCATCGCCCTCGCCGGAAGCCTGGACGGAATCTTCCAGACGTCCGCAGGCGCCGATACCGGGGAGGCGTACGGCTACGGCCCGCTGGTCCCCGACCCCAAGGGCGTCCTGGACCTGCCCAAGGGCTTCTCCTACAAGACGCTGTCGGTGGAAGGCGAACCCATCTCCGAGGGCGTCGTCGTCCCCGGGCACCACGACGGGATGGCCACGTTCTCCGGCAGCCGCCACGGCCGCACCCGGCTGGTGCGCAACCACGAGCAGAGCAACAACGGCACCCGCGCCGTGGGCCGTCCCGAGCTGACCTACGACCCGGCCGCCAACGGCGGCACCACCACGCTGGAGGTCGACAGCCAGGGCGACCTGCTGTCGCAGTACGTCAGCCTCGCCGGGACGTCCACCAACTGCGCGGGCGGGCGGACCCCGTGGGGGACGTGGCTGACCTGCGAGGAGACCGAGGGCTTCACGGGCCAGACCAAGAGCCACGGGTGGGTGTTCGAGGTCGACCCGACCGGCCGCAGGACCGAGCCCGTCCCGCTCACCGGGCTCGGCCGGTTCGCGCACGAGGCGGTCGCCGTCGACCCGCACACGCTCACCGCGTACCTGACCGAGGACGCCTCCAAGCCGTTCGGCCTGTTCTACCGGTTCCGGCCCCGCGCCCACCGCGGCGGCTACCACGCCTACATGTCGGGCGGGAGGCTGGAGGCGCTGAACGTCCCCGGCGTCCCGGACCTGTCGGCCGTCCAGGAGCCCGGGACGCGCCTGCGCGCCGGATGGGTGGAGGTGCCCGACCCGTCGGCGAAGCAGACGTCCGTCCGCAAGCAGTTCGACACGATCACGCGGAGCCAGAAGCTCGAAGGCGCCTGGTGGGGCCACGGCAAGGCCTACTTCGTGTGCAGCTACTCCCGGAAGTCCGACGGCGGCGCCGCCGACCACGCCGGGCAGGTCTGGACCTACGACCCGCACCGGAACGAGATCGAGCTGCAGCTCGTCTTCAAGCCGGGCGGGCGCTTCGACGGCCCCGACAACATCACCGTGTCCCCGTACGGCGGCGGAGTGATCCTCGCCGAGGACGGCGACGGCGAGCAGTACCTCGTCGGCACCACCCGCCGGAACGAGCCGTTCGCGATGGCCCGCAACGCCCTCAACGACAGCGAGTTCACCGGCGTGACGTTCTCCCCGGACGGGCGGATCCTGTTCGCCAACCGCCAGTCCGACCCGGGAGCCACCTTCGCGATCACCGGGCCCTGGCACCGCCTGCGCGGCTGAGGGCCACCGGCACGGCGTCCCCGGACGGGGCGAGCCGCTCGACACGGCTCGCCGGGGGCGCCGTGCCGCGTCCGCGACCCGCCGGAAACCTGCGCACCCGGTGGAAGGACCCCGCGCTCTTGCATCCCCATGTCCCCGATCGTGGCACGATCGGGGACGGGGGATCGTCTTCCCGATGGGGTCCCGTCAGATCGGAGCGTGATCGTGGTCGTGGTTCTCGTCCTGGCCGGCGTGGCCGTGCTGGGCGCCGTCGTCGTCCTCGCCATGGGCCGGGGCGGCGGGCTGGCCGAGGCCCATCCCGACTATCCGCCGGTCAGCGTCGACGCCGAGGGGCGGCCCGTCATCGGCTGGGAAGGCTCCCACCTCCGGTTCCCCCGGACTCTGTGGGGGTACCAGCCGCACGTGACCGAGGACGCGTTCCACCGCCTCACCGAGGCCCTGCACGAGCGCGACGTCCGCGTGGCGGACCTGGAGCGGCAGCTCGACGACGTCCGCGAGCGCGCCGGCGACGACGAACCGGCCGGCCCGGTCGGGGCCCTGCACGGCATCGAGGAGCCCGGCGCCCGGGTGGCGCTCGGCAAGGAGTCCTTCGAGGCGGACGCGGAGGAGAGCCGGTGAGCGCGGTCGCGGTCCACGCGGAGGCGGTCTCGGCGGCCCCGCCCGAGCGGCTCTTCGACGTCCTCACCGACTGGCCGCGGCACGCCGAGTGGATGCCGTTCACCCGCGCGGAGGGCGGCGACCAGGTCGGCGACGAGCTGCGGGCGTGGACCGGCGTCGGCCCGGTCGGCTTCCTCGACACCATGGTGATCACCGACTGGCGGGCCGGCCGCCGCGTCGCGGTCCGGCACACCGGCCGCGTGGTGCGCGGCGAGGCGTTCTTCAAGGTCGTCCCGGAGGGCTCGGGCAGCCGCGTCATCTGGGCCGAGCGCGTCGACCTGCCGCTGGGCCCCCTCGGCCGCGCCGCCTGGCTGGTCGCGGGGCCGGTCGTGAAAGCGTTCATGAGGCTCGGGCTGCGCCGCCTCGCCGTTCTGTCGCAGCCATGAGGTAGAACGGGCGCGTGAGCACCGCGATTATGGGCGAGGACGGGCTGGCGCGCTGCCCCTGGGGGCTGTCGGCGCCCGATTACGTCGCCTACCACGACGACGAATGGGGCCGTCCGGTCCGCGACGACCAGGGCCTCTACGAGCGGCTGTGCCTGGAGGCGTTCCAGTCGGGCCTGTCGTGGCTGACGATCCTGCGCAAGCGCGAGGGCTTCCGCGCCGCGTTCCACGGCTTCGACCCCGAGAAGGTCGCCGCGTTCGGGCCGGACGACGTCGAGCGCCTGATGGCCGACGCCTCCATCGTCCGCAACCGCGCCAAGATCGAGGCCACGATCGCCAACGCCCGCGCGGCCCTCGACCTCCCCGGCGGCCTCGCCGCCACCGCCTGGCGTTACGCCGACCCCGACTCCCCGTCCTATACCGACATGTCCGAGGTTCCCGCCTACACCGACGCGTCGAAGGCCCTCGCCAAGGAGCTGAAGAAGCACGGCTTCCGCTTCGTCGGCCCCACCACCGCCTACGCCCTCATGCAGGCCTGCGGCCTGGTCGACGACCACCTCACCGGTTGTGCGTTCTCTGCGTCCTCGCGGTCGTAGGGCCCGGGGGCCCTCCGACCGCGAGGACGCTGCGATCGCTAGCATCGCTCCGCCTCGCCTGGCGGCTCGCTGCGCGATCGCGCACCTTGGGGTGGTCGCCGGCTGAGGGGCGCGCGTTCGATCAAGGCCGATCAGCGGATTGGTGATGCGATGGCCACTGCTCTTCTCGCCGGGAGGGCCGAGACGGCGAAGGTGACGGCGGCGGCGCCGGTGATCACTGCGGCGTAGAGCCACCAGGGGGCGTTCGGGGTGAGGAACGAGCTGCCCGTGGCGAGGTGCAGCAGGGTCGCCGTGCCGAGCGCCGTGCCGAGGCCGAGGAGGCTGCCGAGCAGGACGACCGTCGCGGCCTCCCAGCGGACGATCGAGCGGATCTGCGCCGCCGTCGCGCCGACGGCGCCGAGCAGGCCGAACTCGCGGGTCCGCTCGCCGACGCTCATCGACACCGTGGTCGCCATCCCGAACAGGGCGAGGACGAGCGCCATGCCGATGAACCCGTAGATGACGCTCATGCCCTTGGTCATCGCGTCGGACGCCGCCTTCACGTAGCCGGCCCGGTCGACCACCTTGAGGCCCGGCGCGTCCGCGAACGCGCGGGACAGGTCCCGCTCGGCGCCGCCGCTGACGAGCACGACCTGCGCGGCCGCGGTGGGGTCGAGCCGGTCCATCGTGGCTTCCGAGACCAGCGCCTGGTCGGCGAATAGGTGGGACGGGTCGTGGTAGGTGGCGGCGACGGTGAGCGCGACCCTGCCGCGGGCGCCGCGCACCACGATCCGCTGCCCCTTCTTGATCTTCTGGCCCTTCATGATCGTGGACGTGAGGGCGATCTGGCCGTCCCCGAGGCGCGGGAGGCGCCCGCCGAGCCTCAGCACCGCCGGCAGGACGTTCTGGTCGGCGCCCGTGACGGCGAGGTAGACGGGCTCCGGGGCCTCCTCGGGCGACGGCCTCCGCGGCGGGGGAGAGACGAGCTTGACCTCCGACGCCGTGAGCGCCGCGGCGGCGGACACGCCGGGCACGGCGGCGGCCTTCCGGGCGGCGTCGCGGGGGAGGGGCGCCTGCCCGTTCGAGGTCATCCCGGTCGCGGTGATCGCGTGGTCGGCCCGCATCACCTCCCGGCCGGCCTCGTCGAACCGCGCGCCCACCGACAGGACGATCAGCGCCGTCGAGGCGACGAGCGCGACGCCGAGCATGAGGGAGGACGCCGCCGACGACACGCGGCGCGGGCTGCGGGTGATGGTGGCGCGGGCGAGCCGCCCGGCCTCGCCGCTCACGGCCGTCCCGACGCGGCCGACGAGGCCGCCGAGGGGGCCGACGAAGAACGGGGCCAGGACGGCGAGCGCCGCCACGGTCGTCATGCAGCCCATGAGGGTCATCACGCTGGTGCCGGCGGTGCGTTCGGGGCCGGGCGGCTCCTCGTAGCGGATGCCGAAGACGCCCCCGAAGAAGATCCAGGCGCAGGCGAACACCGCCAGCGCGCCGAGGAGGCGCGGCCAGCGGCGGCCCGCCGTCTCGGTGCTCGCGGCGCGCAGCGCCTGCATCGGGGAGATCTTCGCGGCGCGGCGCGCGGCGCGCCGGGCCGCGAGCTGCGTGACGAGGATCCCCGCCGCGGCGGGGACCGCGAGCGCGATCCAGCCGTACTGCGCGTCGGCGGCGGAGATGTCGAAGCCGTCCTGGGCGAACAGGTGCGTGAGCAGGGCCGACACCGGGTAGCCGAGCGCCACGCCGCCGACGGAGGCGACGGCGCCGAGGGCGAGGGCCTCGAACCGGATCAGCCGCCTGATCTGCCGGGGCGTCGCGCCGATCGCGCTGAGCAGCGCGAGCCGCTTGGTTCGCTGCCGGACGAGCGTGCCGAACGTGTTGGCGACGACGAACAGCCCCACGAACACCGCGACGGACGAGAGCATGCCGATGGCGCCGCCGATCGACGCGCCGGCGCCCTCCAGGTCGGCCGACTGGGCGCGCCGGACCTGCGCCGCCGTGCGGACGGTGACGTCCTTGCCGAGGTCGCGGGCGAGGGCGGCGCGGAGTCCCGACGCCGGCCCGCCCGACGCCTTGACCCAGACGCTCTGCCACGTCCCCGCCGGAAGGCCCGCCGCCTGCGCGACGGTGGCGGGGGGCGCCAGCACCAGGTCGCCGCTCGCGACGGAGCTGTGCCCCTGGACGGTGACGACGCCGACGATCCTCATGTCCCGGCTCTGCTTCGGCAGCAGCACCTTCAGGGTGCCGCCGACGCCGAGCCCGCCCGCGCGGGCGATGTGCCGGGTGACGGCGACCTCGCCGTCGGCGGCGGGCGCGCGGCCCGACTCCAGGCGGTAGGGGTTGAGGCGGCCGTCGGAGGTCCACGGCCGCAGCGACGTCCCCGCCCCCGCGGGCGGCAGGATCGGCTCGCCGTCCGCGCCGCTCGCGGTCACCGGGACGGTCGCGTCGCCCGCGACCGCCGCCACGCCGGGACGTCCCGCCACGGCGGCGAGCGCGACCCGGCCGTCCGGGGGCGAGTAGGGGTCGTCGGGGTCGGCCGAGCCGCCCTGGACGAGCACGTCCGCGCGGGAGTACTCGCTGGCGTCGCTGCCCGACACCGCCTCCTGCGCCCGCATCGTGAACTGCAGGGAGCCCGCGATCAGCCCGATGGAGAACACCGCCGCCAGCAGCGTGGCGGCCAGCCGCGTCCAGCTTTCGGCGAAGGAGCGGCGCGCGATCAGCCACATGACCGTCAGCCCTCCATCCGGCGCATCACGGCGTGGACGCCGTCGACCGTCGGCGCGGGAAGCTCGTGCACGATCATCCCGTCGGCCAGGAACAGCACCCGGTCGGCGTGCGCGGCGGCCGCCGGATCGTGCGTCACCATGATCACCGTCTGCCGGTAGGCGTCCACCGCGCGGCGCAGGAAGCCCAGCACCTCCGCCCCCGACCGGGAGTCGAGGTTGCCGGTGGGCTCGTCGGCGAACAGCACCTCGGGCCGGGTCAGCAGCGCCCGCGCGACCGCGACGCGCTGCTGCTGCCCGCCCGACAGTTCGCTCGGCCGGTGCGTCAGCCGCTCCCGCAGTCCGAGCGCGTCCACGATCGTGTCGAACCACTCCCGGTCGGCGCGCCTGTTCCCCAGGCGCCCGGTCAGCCGGATGTTCTCCTCCGCCGTCAGCATCGGCAGCAGGTTGAACGACTGGAACACGAACCCGAGCCGGTCGCGGCGCAGCCTGGTCAGCCGGGTCCGCGACAGCCGGGTGATGTCCACGTCCCCGATCATGATCGAGCCGGAGGTCACGGTGTCGAGCCCGGCCAGGCAGTGCAGGAACGTCGACTTGCCCGAGCCGGACGGCCCCATGATCGCGGTGAACCGGCCCCGGGGGAAGGCCGCCGAGACGCCGCGGAGCGCGGTCACCTCGTTCTCGCCCGCCCCGTAGGTCCTGACGACGTCGCGGGCGACGGCGACATGGTCGTGGACCTGTCCGGCGAGGGATGCGGCGGCTGTCTGCGTCATGCCGTCCAGCAAACCGCCGGGCGCCCCCGGCCCACATTGACGCGGCCTCCCCACTTCTTACGGGGGAAGCCCCCACCCCCGCCCCCGGGAGAGCCCGAGGACCTAGCGGCCTTCGAAGACGGGCTGCTGCTTCTTCAGGAACGCCTCGGTCGCGTTGTGGTGGTCGCTCGTCCTCTCGCACTCGTCCTGGAGCTCCGCCTCGCGTTCGAGCGCGGACGCCAGGTCGTGGGTCGCCGCGTGGTCGAGCGCCGCCTTGACCGCGCCGTAGGCGACCGTGGGACCGGACGCCAGGCGGCGCGCCAGCTCCACCGAGGCCGGGGCCAGCTCGTCGGCCGGGACGACCCGCGTCACCAGCCCCAGCTCCAGGGCCTCCTGGGCCTTCACCGGCTCGCCCAGCAGCAGCAGTTCGGTGGCCTTGGCGCGGCCCACGAGGCGCTGGAGCGTCCACGACATGCCACTGTCGGGAGCGAGGCCGATCCCGGTGAACGCGGTCGCGAACCGGGCCCTGTCGGACGCGACGACCAGGTCGCAAGCGAACGCCAGCGACGCTCCCGCGCCCGCCGCCACGCCGTTCACCGCCGCCACGACCGGCTTGCGCATGCCCGCGATCGCCAGCACGATCGGGTTGTAGTGCTTGCGGACGGTGTCGTCCAGCCCCCGGCCCGCGGCGAGGTTGTCGCCGTGCTCGCGCAGGTCCTGGCCCGCGCAGAACGCCCGCCCCGCGCCCGTCAGGACGACCGCGCGGACGGCCGGGTCGGCGGCGGCCCGCACCACCGCCGCGCGCAGGGCCTCCTTCATCTCGACGGTCAGCGAGTTCATCCCGTCGGGGCGGTTGAGTGTGATTGTCCCCACTGCGCCGGTCACGTCGTAGAGCACGGTCTCAGACATCGTCGTCCTCTCGGTCCTCGGTAGATCTTCCCAGGCCACCTTCGACGAACACCGGCGCCCTGGGCAAGGGCGGTCCCGCCCGGTGCGGCGGTCCGCGGGCGGGCGGAGCGGCCCTGCGGCCCCCGCCGATCCGGAGGCCCGGAGCGGTCCGCGACCTGCGTCCGCGTGCCCCGGCTGCCGATCTGGAGGCTGATCGTTACCACTTCGCGCCCGGAAGACGAGATAATGGACCACTACTGATGACGCGGATGCGACACGCGGCCACGCGGCCAGAGGTGTGCGAGGCCGCGGCCCTACTTAGGAAGGGGATGCACGCATGGCGGCGATGAAGCCGCGGACGGGAGACGGTCCGCTCGAAGTGACCAAGGAGGGACGCGGAATCGTCATGCGGGTCCCCCTCGAAGGCGGCGGCCGCCTCGTGGTCGAGCTCTCCGCCGACGAGGCCAAGGAGCTCGGCGAGGCCCTCAAGGACGTCGTGGGCTGACGGCCCGGCGTTCCCGGCCTTCTGGTGACGGTCCCGGCGTCGGCGCCGGGGCCCTTGCCATTTCCGTGACCATCCAGCGCGACGATCCAGCGCGACGATCCAGCTCGACCAGGGGGACCACCGCCATGCCCATCGAGACCCGCATCCACGGCGCCGGCGGCACCGTGTCGCAGACCGCGGTCGACCTCGGGGCCGAGGTGGTGGCGGTGCCCGTCCGGTCCGGCCCCGCCGCCCCGGCGGCGGAGGTGGCGGCCTCCCTCCCCTTCACGCTCGACGAGCTGCTCGCGCTGCACCAGGCCAAGGGCGAGCCCGGTGAGATCGTCGCCACGCAGGTCCGCGTCGGCGACCGGATACGGGAACTGCTCCTCTACGGCGTGGGCGAGGCCGCCCCGGCCGACCTGCGCAGGGCCGGAGCCGCGCTGGCCCGCCGCGGCAGGGGGCGCACGGCGCTCGTCGCGGGCGTCCCGGACGGCGACCTCGCCGCCTTCGTCGAGGGCGCGCTGCTCGCCTCCTACGAGTTCAGGATCGGCGCCGCCCCGCCGAAGAAGGCGCTCGGCACCCTCGCGGTGCTGACCGAGGCCGGCCCCGGGTCCGACGCCCCCGCGATCGAGCTCGGCACCGCGCGGGCGCGGGCCACCGCCCTCGCCCGCGACCTCGCCAACACCCCGTCCGGCGAGAAGGACCCGTCGTGGCTCGCCGCCCAGGCGGAGCGCGTCGCCGGCGAGTCCGGCCTGACCGTCCGCGTGCGGGGCGAGAAGGAGCTCGCGGACGAGGGGTTCGGCGGCCTGCTGGCCGTCGGCGGCGGCTCGGCCCGCCCGCCCCGGCTGATCGAGCTCGCCTACGACCCGGGAGACGCCGGCGGGTCCTCCCCGCGCCACGTCGTCCTCGTCGGCAAGGGCATCACGTTCGACAGCGGCGGCCTGTCGCTGAAGCCGAACGAGGGCATGAAGACGATGAAGACCGACATGGCGGGCGGCGCCGCCGTCATCGCCGTGATGAGCGCGCTCCGGGCCCTCGGCGTCCGCGCCCGCGTCACCGGTCTGGTCGCCGCGGCGGAGAACATGCCGTCCGGGTCGGCGATGCGCCCCGGCGACGTGATCACCCACTACGGCGGGACGACGTCGGAGGTGCTGAACACCGACGCCGAGGGACGGCTCGTCCTCGCCGACGCGCTCGCCTACGCCGACGCCCGGCTCGACCCCGACGCGGTGGTGGACGTCGCGACGCTGACCGGCGCGGCCAAGGTCGCGCTCGGTCTGAAGCACGCGGCCCTGTTCGCGAGCGACGACGCCCTCGCCGAGGAGCTCACCCGGGCCGGGGCGGCCGCCGGAGAGCCCGTGTGGCGGCTCCCGCTGGTGGAGGAGTACCGCACCGCGATCGACTCCGACGTCGCCGACGTCAACAACATCGGGCGCGGCGGCTACGGCGGAGGCTCGATCACGGCGGCGCTGTTCCTGCGCGAGTTCGCGGGCGAGCGGCCCTGGGCGCACCTCGACATCGCCGGGCCCGGCCGCTCCACCTCCGAGGACGCCGAGATCACCCGCGGCGCCACCGGCTACGGCGCCCGCCTCCTGCTGGACTGGCTCACGGCCTGACCGGGCCTCGCGGTCCGGCGCCGGTCACCTGCTCCGGCGGTCGATCACCGGGACGCGGCGGCGCCGCCTGGCCTGCTTGACGATCTCCGGAAGCGTCGCGTCCCAGCCCGGCTCGACCGCGAAGCACCACGGGACGGCCGCCGCCGTGGCGGGCACGTCCCGCATCGTCAGCGCCACCAGCGGCGCCCGCTCGGACGTGCGCGCCATCTCCGCCAGCTCCGGGGTCGGCAGGAAGACCAGGTAGTCCTGCTCGCCGCGGCGGGTGCCGCCGACGCCGCGCCGCAGCGCCGCGATCGCCGCGACGTCGTCCCAGGGCAGCGTCCGCCCGGACCGGCGCGGCAGCGGCCAGCGGGCGGGACGCCGCACCCCGCCGCCGTCGAGCTCCAGGACGGGCCGCCGCGACAGCATCGCCCCGGCCGACACCAGCAGGCCCGCCCCGAACAGGCCGAGCCCCGCCACCCCCAGCACCATGACCGCGACGCCGCCGACGGCCGCGCCGCGCATCGCGCCGCCCGCGACGAAGGCCGCCGACGCCAGGAAGAGGATCACGAACGCGGCGACCCGCCACATCCCGCGCCAGGTGATCCGCACCCGGACCGCGAACGCCTCCCCGGCGGCCCGGTCGCGCTCGACGTCCTCAGTCACGCCTGACGGCGCAGAGCAGGCCGTCGCCCACCGGCATCAGCAGCGGGACGAGCCGGTCGTCCTCGCGGATCATGCGGTGCACCTCGCGGATGGCCTCGGTGTCGGGGTCGCGCCGGTCGGGGTCGGCGACCCGGTCGTGCCAGAGCGCGTTGTCGAACGCGACGACGCCGCCCGGCCGCAGCAGCCGGAGCGCGTCCACCAGGTACTCGGGGTACTCGCGCTTCGCCGCGTCGCAGAACACCATGTCGTAGGCGCCGTCGGTGAGCCGCGGCAGCACCTCCAGCGCCGGGCCGATGATCATCCGGGTGCGGAAGCCGGACAGGCCCGCCTCCCGGTAGGCCTGCTTGGCCAGGCGCTGGTGCTCGGGCTCGATGTCGACGCTGGTCAGCACCGCGTCCTTCGGCATGCCGCGCATCAGGTAGACGCCGGACACGCCGCAGCCCGAACCGACCTCCACCACCGTCCGCGCGCCGATCAGCGTGGCGACGAAGCGCAGCGCGGCGCCCCCGGCCGGGCCGATCGGCGTCGCGCCGACCTCCTGGCCGCGCCGCCTGGCGTTCAGGAGCGGCTCGTCCTCGGGGAGGAAATCCTCCACATAGGCCCGGGTGGCCTCAATGGCGTCGATGGCTGCCTCCTCGTGGGACCCCCGCATGGCTCATGCTGGAAAGACCATATCGTTGCAGGGGAACCAACTGGCGTTTCAGTGCGTTGTTACCAACACAGGCAAGCACCGAGTCGGTATCAGAACCGCCCCAGCCCAGGCGAGACCGTGCCGTTCCAAGGCGAGACCTTGGCTCACGAGAGAGGAACAGCCCGGCACCATGGGAGTCGCAGCACTCAGTTTCAGAAGCGCTGTGGGGGTCGGCGCCAGGCAGGGTCTGGGAAACGCCGCTCGCACCCGAGAGAACGCACCCGAGGCAGAATGGGCGCCGCCGTCCTGGGACGAGGTCGTCCGTGAGCACTCCGCCCGCGTCTACCGGCTGGCCTACCGCCTGACCGGCAACCAGCACGACGCCGAGGACCTCACGCAGGAGGTCTTCGTCCGCGTGTTCCGCTCGCTGTCGAACTACACGCCGGGCACGTTCGAGGGCTGGCTGCACCGGATCACCACGAACCTGTTCCTCGACATGGCCCGGCGCCGCCAGCGCATCCGCTTCGAGGGTCTCGCCGACGACGCCGCGGAACGCCTCCAGGGCCGCGAGCCGACCCCGGCGCAGGCGTTCGACGACAGCAACTTCGACGCCGACGTCCAGGCCGCGCTCGACGCGCTGGCTCCCGACTACCGCGCCGCCGTCGTGCTGTGCGACATCGAGGGCCTGTCCTACGAGGAGATCTCCGCGACCCTCGGCGTCAAGCTCGGCACCGTGCGCAGCCGCATCCACCGGGGGCGGGCGCAGCTGCGTTCGGCGCTGGAGCACCGCGCGCCCACCCGGCGCCGGCCCGGGACCAGGAACGACTACCAGGCCGCCGACGCGGCCTTCGAGGGCGAGCCCGGGGGAGTGCACGCGGCGGGCGGCGTCCGGCCGCTGCCGGAGGGCGTGTAAAGCTGTGCACCGCGCGCGGGGCGGGACCGCGCGCCTGACCGAACGGAATCGACGGAGGCGGCGTGAGTTGTCTGGGGGAGCGTCTGACCGCGCTGGTCGACGGTGAGCTGGGGGACGAGGAGCGCGAGCGCGCCCACGCCCATCTCGCGGGATGCGCCCGCTGCCGGGAGGAGGCCGACCAGCTGCGCAGGCTCAAGGGGAGGCTGCGGGGCCTTTCGGAGCTGCCGGCGACCGACGGCACCGACGACCTGCCGTCCCCCGACTTCCTGAGCCGGCTCCGCACCCTGCCGGAAATGTCCGGTCTTCCCGGCGGTCCCGCGGCTCCTGAGGCACCCGTTCCCGGCCTGTCGCCGAAGTCTCCCGTGCCGCACCCGGGCCCGCACCCCCGGCACCCCTCCCGGCCGCTTCGATCATCGGCCCGTCCCGCCAGGCCGCCGCACGCCGCCCGCCCGCGCGACAACCGCCCGGCCGGGCACGCCGCCGCGATCCGCGTCCAGCCCCGGCGCCGCTACCTCGTGGTCGGCGCCGCCACCCTGTTCCTCGGCCTCGGCACCGCCTCCTACGTGGCGGGCGGCCGCCAGGACAGCCCCGCCGTGACGCCCGCCTTCGACCGGTTCGCGGTCGAGCACGCGCTCACGTCCGGCGACGCGCCGATGACCGATCCGCTCACCGACCCGGTCAACCAGATCCAGGTCTCCCCGAGCCCGTGAGGCGGGCGGCTCCGCCGGGCCGGCGCCGGCGCGGCGCCGTCCTGGCCGGCGGGCTCGCCGGCGCCCTCGCGCTGGCCGGGGCGCTCGCCGGCGACCCCGCCTCCGTCCGCCGCGCCCGCACCGACCCGAGCGCCCTCGCGCTGCTGCGCGCCGCCGCCGACGCCGCCCGCCGCGTCCCCTACGAGGGCCGGCGGTTCCTCACCACCCGCGGCGGCGGCCGGGCCGCCACCTCCCGCGTCGTCGTGTCGCACACGCCGGGCGCGGGCATCCGGTACCGGTCCGGGCCGAGCGGCGAGGGGTACCGGCCGGAGTCCTCCGCCGGGGACACCACCGGCTTCACGCCCGCGACGCTCGCGCTGCTGACCCGCAACTACGCGGTGGTGCGCGCCGCGGACGGGTCGGCCTGCGGCCGTCCCGCCCGCGTCGTCGAGGCGCGCCGCGCCGACGGCAGCCCCGCCGGGCGCTTCTGGATCGACCGGGACACCGGTCTGATGCTGCACCGCGAGCTGATCGACGCCACCGGCCGTCCCGTGATCTCCACCGGCTTCACCGAGATCAGCTTCACCCCGTCGCCCGTCGAGCCCTCCCCGCTCGGCCGCCCCCTCGGCGGGCCCTCCCGCTTCCCGGGGGCCGCCGCGGGCGGCCCCGCGGAGTCCGCCGGCGCCCGCACCGCGGGCGCATGGGGC
>NZ_JBEUPA010000183.1:0-14670 GCF_040492065.1 Actinomadura sp. NPDC000929
GGGCTCCCCGCGCTCGCGCCCAGCCGCCACTTCCACCTGACCACGCAGACCGTCGCGAGGGCCGCCACCCACGCGGACCTCCAGCGCGTCGTCGACCTGCTGCTGTTCGCCGGCGGCGACGGGACGGCACGCGACGTGCTGGACGCGGTCGGGTCCTCGGTCCCCGTGCTCGGCGTGCCCACCGGCGTGAAGATGCACTCGGCGGTGTTCGGGGCCACTCCCCGCGCCGCCGGGGAGGCGGCCGCCCTGATGGCCGCCGGCGGCGTGCGGATCCGGGACGCCGAGGTGATGGACCTGGACGAGGACGCCGTCCGGGACGGCCGCGTCTCCGCCCGCCTGTACGGCCACGTGCGGGTGCCCGACATCCCGGTGCGCGTGCAGCAGCGGAAGGTGGGCGGCACGGTCGCGGATCCGTCGTCGGTCGCCGGCATCGCCGCCGGGCTCGCGGAGCGCGCCGGGCCGTCCGGCCTGCTGGTGCTCGGGCCCGGCACGACGATGCGCGCCGTCGCGGCCGCCCTCGGCGCCGACGTCCCCCTCATGGGCGTCAACGTGCTGGCGGGCGACGGGACGGTCGTCGCGGCGGACGCCGCCGCCGCCGAACTGGAGGCGCTGGCGGGCGCGACGCCCGCGTGGATAGCCGTGACTCCGATCGGCGGGCAGGGTTTCCTGTTCGGCAGGGGCAACCAGCAGATCTCCCCCGCCGTGCTGCGCGCCGCCGGCCGCGACCGGCTCGCCGCGGCGGCGACCGAGGCCAAGCTCGCCTCGCTCGGCGGCCGCCCGCTGCTGGTCGACACCGGCGACGAGGACCTCGACGCCTCCCTGCGCGGCCACCTGCCCGTGCTGACCGGGCACGGCCGGTTCGCCATGTACCCCGTCCGATGAAAGGGAGACCGAACGTGAACTCACTCGAAGGCAAGACCGCCGTGGTCACCGGGGCCGCGGGCGGCATCGGGCGGGCCTCCGCCGAGCTGATGGCGGAGCTCGGCGCCGCGGTCGTCCTGGCCGACGTCGACGAGGCGGGGGCGGAGGCCGCGAAGGCGATCGGGGCCGCGGGCGGCCGGGCCGCCTTCGTGCGCGGGGACGTCTCCTCCGCGGCCGACTGCGCGCGGATCGTCGCCGCCGCGCGGGACGCCTTCGGCGGGGTGGACGTCCTGTTCAACAACGCCGGCGTCATCCGCCGCTCCACCGTCCTGGAGATCGCCGAGGACGACTGGGACCTGGTGATGGCCGTCAACGTCAAATCGATCCTGTTGATGAGCCGGGCGGCGATACCGTTGATGGCCGCCGCCGGGGGCGGCAGTATCATCAACACCGGCTCGGGCTGGGGCATCCAGGGCGGCGCGCGGGCCGTGTCCTACTGCGCTTCGAAGGGCGCCGTGGTGAACATGACCCGGGCCATGGCGATCGACCACGGGCCGCAGAACATCCGGGTCAACTGCGTGTGCCCCGGCGACACCGACACCGGCATGCTCGCCGAGGAGGCCCGCCAGCTCGGCGAATCGGCGGAGGCGTTCTACGCCGACGCGGCGGACCGCCCCCTCGGCCGGATCGGCCGGCCCGCCGACATCGCGGCGATGGTGGCGTTCCTCGCCGGCGACGCGGCCGCGTTCGTCAGCGGGGCCGTCATCCCGGTCGACGGCGCCGGGACGGCCTGACCGCCGGTCACGGCCCGACCGTCCGATCCACCAGGAGAGGAAGACCACAGCATGCCGATCGACCGCCGCCCCCTGCGCGAACAGATCAAGGACGAGATCCTCGACCGGCTGGGCAAGGGGGAGTTCGACCCCGAACAGGCGATCAACGAGATGGTGCTGGCCGCGGACCTCGGCGTCAGCCGCACCCCGCTCCGCGAGGCGCTCATCGGGCTGGAGCGCGAGGGCATCATCGTCAGCGAGCGCGGCAAGGGGTTCCGGTTCGCCCCGATGAGCGCGAAGGAGTTCGACGACCTCACCACGATCGTCGCCGCGCTGGAGTCCCTGGCGCTGGAGTCGACCGACCCCGAGTTCCTGCGCGCGGTCGCCCCGCGCCTCCTGGAGGAGGCCCGCGCGTTCTCCGTCCCCGAGGCGGAGCACGCCGTGATAGAGCGCTACGACGACGCCTGGCACGATCTCCTGCTGTCCGGCTGTCCCAACGAGCGGCTGATGGACCTCATCACCTCGCTGAAGCTCACCATGCACCGCTACGAGCGCGTCGTGGTCGGCGACTGGGAGGTGCTGGAGCGCTCGGCCGAGGAGCACGAGCGGATCGCCGAACGCCTGGTCGACGCGGACGTCGAGGGGGCCGTCGAGGCCCTGAAGGCCAACTGGCAGAGCGGGAAGGCCCGGATCCTCTCGCGCCTCACGGAGCGATGATGCCGAACCTGCCCTCGCTCGGCCCGCGCAAGAGCGTGCGGGTCCAGATCGCGCACGCGCTGCGCGCGTCGATCGTCAGCGGTGGGATGCGCTCGGGCGTCGTGTACTCCGCGCCGGCCATCGCCGAGCGGTTCGGCGTGTCCCCGACCCCCGTCCGGGAGGCCATGATCGACCTGGCCCGGGAGGGGCTGGTCGAGGTCGTCCGCAACAAGGGCTTCCGGGTCCCCGAGCTGTCCGACGACGAGCTGGACGAGATCACCGACGTCCGGTCCCTGATCGAGATCCCCGCCGCCGTGCGGCTCGCGCGGGCCGGCATGGCCGCGCAGGTCCGCGCGCTGAAGCCGCTGGCCGAGGAGATCGTCACGGCGGCCGGGCGGCGGGACGTCGTCGCCTACATCGACGCCGACCACCGCTTCCACCTCGCGCTGCTCGGGCTCGGCGGCAACGCCCAGCTCGTCCGGCTGGTGAGCGAGCTGCGCTACAAGTCCCGCCTCTACGGGGTGCCGCGGCTGGCGGAGCGGGGCGAGCTCGAACCGTCCGCCCGCGAGCACGAGGACCTGATCGAGGCGGTGGCGAACGGCGACGCGCGGGGCGCCGAGGCGCTGATGCGCCACCACCTCCGGCACGTCCGGGGGATCTGGGCGGACCGGCCCGAGGGCCGGTGAGGCGGGGCGCCGCCCGGCACCGGACCGCCGGTCAGCACAGGTCCCACGACGGCGCGCGCGGGGCGGGGGCGCGGGCCGCGCCCTCCTCGCTCAGCCGGACCATCTGCTCGACGACCTCGACCGCGTCCGACGGCGGGTGCCGGACGACGCCCCGTCCCGGCAGCTCGAACAGCAGCGCCCCGTCCTTCACCCAGACCCACAGCCCCGCCCCGAAGTGCACCACCGTCGCCTCGGCGCCGAGCGAGACGCGGGCCGGCAGCCCGCGCGCGGCGGCGAGCTCGCGCAGCCTTTCGGGCACCGGGCCCGGCGCCGGCGGGGGCAGGGCGGCCGCGGACGCCTCCGGCAGCGGGACCGTGAAGTAGACGGCCTTGCCCGACACCGGGTCCGGGCCGAGCCTGCGGCGGGTGGGATGGACGCCCCAGCAGCCCCCGGCCTCCTCGGTCAGCGCGTTCACCAGCATCAGCCCGCGGCCGCCGCAGGCGTCGGCGGCGGGCTCCCCGGCGGTCGGCGCGGCGGCGTCCGCCGGGCCGGCGACGCCGGCGCCCCGCCAGGGCGCGGCGTCGAACACCTTGAGGGTGAGATGGGGAGAGGGGCGGCGGCTGAGATACGCCCACACCTCGGCACGGTTCCGATCGCCGTGCACGACGGCGTTGGTGGCGAGCTCCGAGATGATCGTCTGCGCGTCGTCCGCGGGCATGCCGAGCTCCGCGAGCACCGACCGGGCGAGGGAGCGCGCGAACGCCGCCGCCGCCGGCCCGGGCGGTAAGGACCAGGCCGGAAACGCGCCGTCGGCCAGTTTCGACCCCGCCATCTCCACCGTCTGCGGATTATCCGGCATGAGCGATCGCTTTCCACGAGAGTTGTCGGCGGCGCGTCCGGCCCCCAGGAGAGAAAAAGGGTGAGAAGGGCTCTCAACCTGGGGGCCGGCGAGACGGGATCTCCCTTCTTCCATACGCGCGATCACGGCCGGGAGACCGAGGGTGAGGTGCCGCCGGCGCCGTGATCGCCCACCTGTGTGGAGGAGTACCGGAATTATTGCGGTCGGTCCGAGTCGCGGGTCATCGGCTGATGCATAATTTCCAGCTATGGATCTCGACATCAGTCACCTTCGCATGGTGTGCGCGATGGCGGAGACAGGGAGCGTCACCCGGGCGGCGGCCCGGATGGGAATGTCCCAGCCCGCAATGTCGAACCAGCTCCGCCGGGTCGAGGAGATCGTCGGCGGAGCGCTGTTCACCCGCAGCCGGTCCGGTCTGGAGCCGACGCCGCTCGGCGGCCAGGTCATCAGCCGGGCGCGGACGATCCTGTCCGAGATGGACACGCTGTTCGGCGACCTGCGCGGACCGCGGAGCCCGCAGGAGACCCTCGGCCTCGGATGCGTCCACCTCGCCTGCGTCGGGAGCATCGTCGCGCGGGTGGGCGAGGCCCTTCCCGGCCGCGAGGTCTCGCTGCGCATCGAGCCCTCCTCCGCCCTGCTGGGCGACGCCCTCGCGCGCGGCCATCTGGACGCCGCGCTGATCGGGCTCATGGAGGGCTTCGACGTCCCGATCGCGGCGCCCGTGGTCAGCCGCACCCTGGTGCCCCGCTACCCGATCTTCGTCACCCTCTCCGCGGACCATCCGCTCGCCGGCAGGGACGAGATCGACCTGTCCGACCTGCGGGACGAGGCGTGGATCGCCCCGCCGGGCGCCGACGACGGCTCGCTGTCCTCCCTGCGGGCCTCCTGCCGTGCCGCCGGCTTCGAGCCCATCGTGCGCTACGAGGCGCCGAGCGGGGCGGCGTGCCCGCTGGTCGCGGCGGGGCACGGCGTCCGGATGGTGGACCCGTCCTGGCCGCCGCACCCCGGGACGGTCGTGCGGCCCCTCGCCGGGGAACCGCAGGTCGCCAGGCTCATCGTCGCCTGGCGGCGGGACCGCCTGGGAGAGGAGGAGGCCGCGGCCCTCTACCGGGGGCTGGCGGCCGCCTACCTGGAGCACACCGCCAGCCATCCGACCTTCGAGGCGTGGTGGCGCGCCCACCCCCAGGTGCACCCGCTGCTGTGACCGCGCTCCCGTGACCGTGCCCGCGCGGCCCGCCTTCGTGATCTTGTCTCGGCCGGGCCTCCGGGCCGCCCACGTGGCGGTATTCTGATCGTGGGTGAGGAGGGCCAATGGATCCGGTGGCCGATGCCCTGGTCGGGCTGCCTGACCTCGGCGGCCAGAGCAGCCTGCGCGGCCAGGTGGCCGAGGCGCTGCGCAAGGCGCTGGCGACGGGCACGCTGCGGTCGGGCGTCGTGTACTCCGCCCCCACCCTCGCGGACGAGTTCGGGATCTCCCCCACGCCGGTCCGCGAAGCCATGATCGACCTGGTGCGGGACGGCCTGTTCGAGGCCGTGCGCAACCGGGGCTTCCGGGTCGTGCGGCCGTCGGCCCGCGACCTCGCCGAACTCACCGAGCTCAGGGAGCTGGTCGAGGTCCCCGCCGTCGCGCGGCTGGCCGGCGCCGTTCCCGAGGCGACCCGTCCGCGCCTGCGGGCCCTCGCCGAGGAGGCGCTCGCGGCGGCCCGGGAAGGCGACCCGGTCGGCTTCCTCGACGCCGACCACCGCTTCCACGCCGAGCTGCTCGAACTCACCGGCAACCGGACGCTCGTCCGGACGGTCCTCGACCTCCGGGGCCGCTCGCAGATGCACGGCCTCGCCCGTCCCGCCCCGGCCGAGACGCTGGTGGCGTCGGCGGAGGAGCACCTCGGGCTGCTGGACGCGCTCGTCGCCGGCGACGCCGAGAAGGCGCGGGAGCTCATGACGCGCCACCTCGACCACGTGCGGGGCGACCACCGCTGAGGGCGGCCTCCGCCCGCACTCCCTCTGACCGGATCCGGCCATAACCGCTCGGAGCTGGGCTGACGCCGGAGACACGGCCCTTGGCAAGTGCTGTTTCACATTTTACAGTGCAATTTCACATTGCATTGCGGACGCCGCGGCCGGACGCCGCGGCACCCCCGTCCGCGAAGGAGGCTCCCGTATGGTCCGCCCGAATCGCAGAAGGGCCGCCGCGGCCGTCGCCGTGGCCGCCGCCCTGACCGCGGCATCACCGGCGGCGCCGGCACACGCCGACGCCCCCGGTGGCCGTGGCGCGCCCCCCGCCACCTCCCCCCACCCGCCCCGGATCCAGTCCCAGCAGGAGGCCAAAGCCACGCTCGTCAAGCAGATCGCCAAGGACCACCGGGTCTCGGTGGCCGAGGCGGGCCGCCGGGCCGACCGGCAGCCCGCGCAGTTCAAGCTCGCGTCCCGGCTCGGCAAGGAACTCGGCGCCGCGTACGGCGGCGCCTGGATCGACCAGGCCCGCGGCGGCGAGCTCACCGTCGGCGTCACCGGAGCCGGCGCGTCGGCCAGGGTGCGGGCGAAGGCGGAGGCCGCCGGTCTGGGCACGACCAGGACGAAGAAGGTCCGGTACGGCTTCGGGCACCTCCAGCGGGTGTCCGCCTCCCTGGCCGAGCGGGTCGCCGCCGCCAACAAGGGGGCCGAGAACGGCCTGCAGACCGGCATCGTCACGTCCGGCAACGCCGTGAAGCTGAGCAGCCTCAAGGGCGCCGCGCTCACCCCGGCCCAGCGCGACGTCGTCGGCTGGGCGCGCCGGACGTTCGGCGGCGCGGTCAAGGTGTCGACCTACGCCCACAAGTCGGTGCCCCGGTACTGCTACGACGACTACAGCTGCGATCCGCCGCTGCGGTCCGGCCTGGCCATCTTCACCGGAGGAGCGCGCTGCACCAGCGCGTTCATGACCTACTCCGGCAGCCGGTACTACATGCTCACCGCCGGTCACTGCGCCGAGCTCGGCTACTGGTGGGACGTGTCGACCTACAGCTACGGCTACCAGAACGTGGGCGGCGCCGCGGACTACACCTTCGGGTGGTACGGCGACTACGCCGCGGTCTCGGTCGACAATCCGGGTTGGTGGCAGCCCCGGGGCTGGGTGCTCCCCCAGACGTCCGTCTACGGAAGCCAGAGCGACTACGTCGGCGGCTACGTCTGCAAGCAGGGCTCGACCACCGGCTACACCTGCGGGTCGATCACCGAGGTCGACGCCACCGTGTCCTACCCGGACCGGACGCTGTCCGGCATGACCTGGAGCACCGCCTGCGACGGGCCCGGTGACAGCGGCAGCGGCGTCTTCGACGGGAACTACGCCCACGGCATCCTGAGCGGCGGTCCGAACTCGGGATGCGGAATGATCCACGAGCCCATCGGACGGGCCCTGTCCGGTCTGGGGGTGTCCCTTCTCAGCGGCTGACCTCTGCCCGCCCGCGCACAGGGGCGGCGCCGTGCCCGGTGGCCCCGGGCACGGCGCCGCCCTTTCGCCGCGTCAGTCCTTCAGGGACTGCATCCAGTTCTCGATCTCCTCGGGGTGGCGGGGAAGGGCGGAGGACATCAGGCGGGCGCCGGTCTCGGTGACGACGACGTCGTCCTCGATGCGCACGCCGATGCCGCGCAGTTCCGGGGGCAGCGTCAGGTCGTCGGGCTGCAGGTAGAGGCCCGGCTCCACGGTCAGGACGTGGCCGGGGCGCAGCTCCCCGTCCAGGTACTGGGAGGCCCTCGCCGCCGAGCAGTCGTGGACGTCCAGGCCGAGCATGTGCCCGCTGCTGCAGAGGGTGTAGCGGCGGTAGATGCCCGACTCGGGATCGAGGGCGTCCTCGGCGCTGCGCAGCACGCCCCAGTCCTGGAGGCCTTCGGCGATGACGCGCATCGCGGCCATGTGGAAGTCGCGGAAGCGGGCACCCGGGCGGACGGCCGCCAGCCCCGCCTCCTGCGCGTGGTAGACGAGGTCGTAGACCTGCCGCTGACGCGGGGTGAACCACCCGCTCACCGGGAGGGTGCGGGTGATGTCGGCGGTGTAGAGGGTGTCGGTCTCGACCCCGGCGTCGAGCAGGAGCATCTCGCCCATGCGCAGCGTGCCGTCGTTGCGCGTCCAGTGCAGGACGCAGGCGTGCGCCCCGGCCGCGGCGATGGTGTCGTAGCCGACGCCGTTGCCCTTGATGCGCGCGACGCGCTCGAAGGTGCCCTCCGCCCACCGCTCTCCGCGCGGCATCCCGGTGACGCGCGCCAGCCCGGCGGCGACCGCGGTGAAGCCGTCCACCGTGTGGTCGACGGCGGCCTGGAGCTGGGCGATCTCCCAGTCGTCCTTGACCAGGCGGAGCTCGGCGGCGCAGGCGGCCAGCTCCGCGTCGAGCTCGGGGGCGCGGGCCGGGACGGCCCGGTCGACCTCGGGGTCCACGCCCCGGATCACCCGGGCCGGGACCGGGCCGCCGAGCGCGCCGGGCAGGTCGTCCAGCGGCGCGCAGGCGAGCCCGAGCCTCTCCTCGGTCTCGGCCAGGGCGGCGCGGGGGCCGACCCAGAACTCTCCGTGGCGGCGGTCGCGGAAGAAGCCCGCGTCGTCGCGCGAGGACCGGGGCCGGTGGTAAAGGACGGCGTCGTGGCCCGTGGCGGTCGGTTCCAGCACCAGCACGGCGCCGGTTCCGGTGTCCGCGCCGGTGTCCCCGGTGAGATGGGCGTACGCGGTGTGCGCGCGGTACCGGTAGTCGCAGTCGTTGCTGCGCACCTTCGGGGGGCCTGCGGGCAGGACAAGGCGTTCGCCGGGAAAGAGGGCCGACAGGGCCGCGCGGCGTTTCTCCGCGTACGGCGCCACCGACCGGCGCACCGGGAGCGGTTTCCCGCTCGGGGCCCAGTCCCGGGTCATGAAGGAGGCGAGGGTCTCGGAGACGGGCAGGTCGTGGCTGCCCGTCGCGAAGCGGCCGGCTGCAGGGTCGTCCATGTGAAAGTCCTGGATGTGGAGATTCGATAACGGGGCTTGTAGTGCAATTGCACTGTACTATTTTATATGGCACTCCGCCCGTCGATGCACGGAGACGCCATGAAACGTCCGGTCAGAACCTGCCTCGCTCTCGCCGCCTCGCTCGGCACCGTCGCCGGCGCCTCCGCCTGCGGTTCGGGGGACGACGCCACCGCCGCCAAGGCCGGGGGCACCCTCACCGTCCTGTACACGCAGGACTTCGCCCATCTCGACCCACAGCGCAACTACGTGATGTTCGCGATGGACTTCGGCACGCGGCTGCTCTACCGGACGCTCACCACCTACGCCGCCAGGGAGGGCCAGGCGGGCACGCAGGTCGTCCCCGACCTCGCCACCGACACCGGCACCACGCCCGACAAGGGCAGGACGTGGACGTATCACCTCAAACCCGGGCTGAAGTTCGAGGACGGGACGCCCATCACCAGCGCCGACGTCAAGTACGGGATCGAGCGCTCCTTCGCACCCGACCTGCCGGAAGGCCCCGGCTACGCCAGGACGATGCTGGAGGGCGGTGAGGGGTACAAGGGGCCCTACAAGGACAAGGACGGTCTCGCCTCCATCGCGGCGCCGGACGCCCGGACGGTCGTGTTCCGGCTCAAGCAGCCGTCGATGGACTGGCCGAAGGTCACCACGCTTCCGACGTTCGCCCCCGTCCCCAAGGCCAGGGACACCGGCGTCAACTTCGACAGGCGCCCCTTCTCCTCCGGCCCCTACAAGGTCCAGTCCTACGACCGCGGCCGGCGGCTGGTCCTCGTCAGGAACACGCACTGGGACAAGGCCACCGACGGTGTCCGCCAGGCCCACCCGGACAGGATCGTGGTGGAGGAGGGCCTCGCGCAGGCCGCCATCGACCAGCGGCTCATCGCCGACCAGGGACGGGACCAGCGCGCGGTCACGCTGTACTCGGTCGCGCCGGCGAGCATGCCGCGCATCCTCACCCGCCCGGACGTCAGGAAGCGGTTCGTCAGCGCGACGAGCCTGTGCACCCGGTTCCTGGCGATGAACACCGCGAAGCCGCCGTTCGACGACCCGGCGGTGCGGCGGGCGATGCAGTACGCGATCGACAAGGAGGCCTACCGCACCGCGCACGGCGGCAGCGGCGTCGGCGAGCTCGCCGGGTCCTACCTGCCGCCCGCCATGACCGGCGGCCGGGCGCAGGACGTCTACCAGGCGCCGCCGAACGGGGACCCGGGCAAGGCGAGGCGGATGCTCGCCGCGGCCGGCAAGGGCGCCGGGTTCTCGATCGCCCTGACGACGACCAGCAGCGAGCTCGGCAAGTCCGAGGCCGAGGCGGTGCAGCAGGCGCTCGCCCGCGTCGGGGTGCGGGTCCGGATCAACTCCGTGGCCAAGAGCGTCTACTACGACACCATCGGCGACACCGCGAAGGAGGACGAGCTCGTCTTCTACGGGTGGTGCGCCGACTACCCGTCCGCGGCCTCGTTCATCCCGCCGATCTTCGACGGGCGCGCCATCGCGCCGAAGGGCAACACCGTCGTCTCGCAGATGAACGACCGAGCGGTCAACGAGAAGATCGGCGCGGCCGTGAAGGGGAACGACCCGGCCGCGTGGACGGCGCTCGACCGCGAGCTGATGGGGCTGTCGCCGATGGTCCCGCTGATCCACGACAAGCTGCCGCTGCTGCGCGGCTCCAAGGTCACCGGCGCGTTCGGCCACGCCATCTGGGAAGGCGAGTTCGACTTCGCCACCATCGGGGTGATGTAGTGGCCGGCAGCGTGCCGGTGCCCGCCGGCCGGTCGCCGTGGCGGCCGGCCGGCGGGCGGCTGCGGCGCGACCCGGCCGCCCTCGCCGGGCTGGCGATCATCGCGCTGTTCGTGCTGCTCGCGCTGGCCGCCCCGCTGCTCACCGCCCTCAACGGGCACGGCCCGAACGAGTTCCACCCCGAGAAGATCGACAAGGCGCTGGCCGGCGCGCCCCGGGGGGCGTTCGGCGGCGCCGACGGCGACTTCTGGCTGGGCGTCGAGCCCGGCACCGGCCGGGACGTGTTCAGCCGCATGGTCTACGGCGCCCGGATCTCGCTGCTGATCTCCGTCGCGGCGACCTGCGTCGCCACCGCCGCCGGCACCGCCCTCGGCCTCACCGCGGGCTTCGCCGGCGGCCGGGTCGACGCGGCGATCAGCCGCGTCATGGACCTGGTGCTGTCGTTCCCGCAGCTCATCTTCATGATCGCTCTGGTGTCGGTGCTGCCCGAGGGGGACCGGACGCTGGAGCTGGTGTTCGTCATGGGCTTCTTCGGCTGGCCCTACATCGGGCGCATCGTGCGCGGCCAGACGCTCTCGCTGCGCCACCGGGAGTTCGTGGAGGCCGCGCGCGCCACCGGCATGCCGCGCCACCGCATCGTCTTCCGCGAGGTCATGCCGAACCTGCTGGCGCCGGTCCTCGTCTACGCGACGCTCACCGTCCCGGTCAACATCGGCACCGAGGCGGCGCTGTCGTTCCTCGGCATCGGCGTCCGGCCGCCGGACGCGTCCTGGGGCCAGATGATGGCCAAGGCGATCGACTGGTACCAGGTGGACCCGACGTTCTTCGTGGTCCCCGGCGTCTGCCTGCTGCTGACCGTGCTGGCGTTCACGCTGCTCGGCGACGCCCTCCGGGACGCCCTCGACCCGAAGGGGGCGGGCCGGTGACCCGGTACGTCGCGACGCGCCTGGCCGGGGTCGCCGGGGTGCTGCTCGTCATCTGCGCGGTGACCTTCACGATCTTCTACGTCTTCCCCGCCGACCCCGCGCTCCAGGCGTGCGGCAAGTCGTGCACGCCGGAGCGGCTCGCCATGCTCCACCACCAGATGGGGCTGGACCGGCCGCTGTGGCGGCAGTTCGCCGACTACCTCGGCGGCGTCGTCGCGGGCCGGAGCTACGGCTCGGGGCCGCAGGCCGTCCGGTGCCACTTCCCGTGCCTCGGGTTCTCCTACCAGAACAACACGCCGGTCTGGGACCTGATGATGCAGCGGCTGCCGACCACGCTCTCGATCGCCGTCGGCGCGGCGGTCCTGTGGCTCGCCGGCGGAGTCACCGTCGGCGTCGTCTCCGCGCTGCGCAAGGACTCGCTGCTGGACCGGGCGCTGATGGTGGGCACGCTCACCTCCGCGTCCCTGCCGATCTACTTCACGGCGATGGCGCTCACCGTCCTGGTCGTCCAGATCGGGGGGCTGCTCCCCTACTCCAGCTACGTCCCGTTCGCGGAGGACCCCGCCGCCTGGGCGAGGAACCTCGTGCTGCCGTGGGTCGCGCTCGCGCTGCTGTACGCGGCCATGTACGCGCGGCTGTCCCGGGCGTCGATGGTGGAGACGATGGCCGAGCCCTACATCCGGACGGCCCGCGCCAAGGGCCTGCCCGAGCGGACGGTCGTCGCCAAGCACGGGCTGCGGGCCGGGCTCACGCCGGTCCTCACCGTCTTCGGCATGGACCTCGGCGCGCTGCTCGGCGGGGCCCTGATCACCGAGAGCGTGTTCGGGCTGCCCGGCATCGGGCGGCTCACCATCGACTCGATCGACAAGTCCGACCAGCCGGTCGTGATGGGCGTGGCGCTGCTGGCCGCCTTCTTCATCACGTTCGCCAACCTCGTCGTGGACCTGCTCTACGCGGTGGTCGATCCCCAGGTGAGATTCACATGAGCGGAGCGAACCGGGGGGTGTGGGGGGTCGCACCCCCAACAAGGAGCACGCATGAGCGGAGCGAACCGGGGGACGTGGGGGGCCGCCCCTCAGAAGGAGCACGCATGAGCTTGCTGAGCGTCCGGGACCTCGCCGTGGAGTTCCGCACCGCGAAGGGGACGATCCGCGCGGTGGACGGGCTGTCGTTCTCCCTGGAGGAGGGCCGCACCCTGGGCATCGTCGGCGAGTCCGGGTCCGGCAAGTCCGTCACCAGCCTGGCGATCATGGGGCTGCTCGACGGCGCCCGGGTGAGCGGGTCGATCGAGGTGGCGGGGACGCGGATCGTCGGGGCGGACCGCGAGCGCGTCCGCGCGCTGCGCGGCCGGAAGGTCGCGATGATCTTCCAGGACCCGCTGTCGTCGCTGCATCCGCACTACAGCGTGGGCGAGCAGATCGCCGAGGCGCGGCGGCTGCACTTCGGCTCGTCCCGCCGCGCGGCGCGCGAGGAGGCCGTCCGGGTCCTCGCCGACGTCGGCATCCCCGACGCCCGGGAGCGGGCGGGCGACCACCCGCACCGGTTCTCCGGCGGGATGCGCCAGCGCGTGATGATCGCCATGGCGCTCGCCTGCGAGCCCGACCTGCTGATCGCCGACGAGCCGACCACCGCCCTGGACGTGACCGTCCAGGCGCAGATCCTGGAGCTGATCGCGCGGATCCAGCGCGAGCGCGGGCTGGCGGTCCTGATGATCACGCACGATCTGGGGGTGGTCGCGCGGGTCGCCGACGACGTCCTGGTCATGTACGCGGGACGGGCGGTCGAGCGGGCGCCGGCCGACGCGCTGTTCGCCGTGCCCCTGCACCCCTACACCCGCGGGCTCCTCGGCTCCCTCCCCCGGCTCACCGGCACGCCCGGCGAGCTGGCCCCGATCGCGGGCACCCCGCCGTCTCCGCTGTCTCCGCCGGCGGGGTGCCCGTTCCATCCGCGGTGCGCCGAACGGGTCGAGATGTGCGAGACGACCCGTCCGGCGCTCCTCGGCACGTCCCACCCGGCGGCCTGCCACCTGCTCACGATCGCGAAGGGACCCCGATGACGGCGCTGCTCCGCCTGGAAGGCCTGACCAAGACGTTCCAGACGCGGCGCGGCGCCGTGCGGGCGGTGAACGGCCTGGACCTGGAGGTGCGGGCCGGGGAGACGCTCGGCCTGGTCGGCGAGTCCGGCTGCGGCAAGTCCACGACCGGGCGGATGCTCGTCCGGCTCCTGGACCCCACGGCCGGGCGGATCGTCTTCGACGGCGAGGACATCACCGGGCTGTCCCAGCGGGAGATGCGGCCGCTGCGCCGCGACCTGCAGATCATCTTCCAGGACCCGTTCGCCTCGCTGAACCCGCGCCACACCGTCGGCTCAATCGTGGCCGAGCCGCTGCGGGCGCAGGGCGAGCGGGACCCGCTGCCCCGCGTCCAGGAGATGCTGGAGTACGTCGGGCTCGGCGCCGAGCACCTCGACCGGTACCCGCACGAGTTCTCCGGCGGGCAGGCCCAGCGGATCGGGATCGCCCGGGCCCTGGTCACCGGCCCCCGGCTGGTCGTCGCGGACGAGCCGGTGTCGGCCCTGGACGTGTCGATCCAGGCCCAGATCGTCAACCTGCTGGCGGGCCTGCGGCGCCGGCTCGGCCTGGCGTACGTGTTCATCGCGCACGATCTCGCGGTCGTCCGGCACGTGTGCGACCGGATCGCCGTGATGTACCTCGGCCGGATCGTGGAGACCGGGGCCCGGGACGTGGTCTACGGCGCGCCGGCGCACCCCTACACCCGGGCTCTGCTGTCAGCGATCCCGCTGCCCGACCCGGTGGCCGAGCGGGCGCGGGAGCGCATCGTGCTCCGCGGCGACCCGCCGAGCCCGTCGGCGCCGCCGCCCGGCTGCCCCTTCCACCCGCGGTGCTTCAAGGCGCAGGAGCGGTGCCGCACCGAGCCGCCGTCCCTCAGGATGGCCGCGGGCCGCCAGGTCGCCTGCCACTACCCGGAGACCGAGCCGGTCGCCTCGTGACAGGGCGGGGGGGGGGGGGGGGGGGGGGGGGGGGGGGGGGGGGGGTGGGGGGGGGGGGGGGGGGGGGGGGGGGGGGGGGCACCGCGTGGCCTTCTAGACCACGGCGCATCGCCGGACAAGAGCCCGGTTCCGGCGGTGCGCCGTGCTTCGGGGTTGGCGGGAGGGGCGCCGGGAA
>NZ_JBEUPA010000184.1:0-14408 GCF_040492065.1 Actinomadura sp. NPDC000929
CGCGGCGGCTGGCCGACGCGCACGGCGCCGCGGTCGTCAAGGAGATCAACGAGTCGAACCAGGGCGCGATCCGGCAGCAGATGGACGACATCGACGCCTGCGCGCCGCGCGCCGCCTGCTCGCCGGGGGCGACGCGATCGGGGACGTGGCGGCCCGCACCGGTTTCGCCGACCAGAGCCATCTGACGCGCTGGTTCGTCCGCTGCTACGGCATGACCCCCGGCGGCTACCGCGATGCTTGTACGGGTTAGGGGAGAATGCCGCCCATGAGAAGGGCGAGCGGGGCGATGTTCGGGCTGGCGTACGGGGACGCGCTGGGCGCGCCGACCGAGTTCCTCACGATGAAGCAGATCCACCGGCGGTTCGGCGAGCACGGCCCCGCGCGGCTCGACGGCGACCCGGCGCTCGTCACCGACGACACCCAGATGGCGATCGCGGTCGGGCTCGGGCTGCTGGACGCCCTGGCGAACCCTCCGTTCACCCCCGATCTGATCACGCCGATGTGGCGGCGGCGCTTCGTCGACTGGCTGAACAGCCCGGACAACAACCGCGCGCCCGGGAACACCTGTCTGCGCGCGTGCGAGAGCCTGGCCGCCGGGAAGCCCTGGGCGGAGGCCACCGTGGCGGGTTCCAAGGGGTGCGGCGCCAACATGCGCGTCGCGCCGGTCGGCCTCGCCCCGGGGCTGTCGGACGAGACGCGGGCCGGGGCGTCGCAGCTCCAGGCGGCCCTCACCCACGGGCATCCGACCGGGCTCGCGGCGAGCGAGCTGACGGCGTTCGCCGTCCGGTGGCTGGCCGACGGCATGGCCCCGTCCGACCTGCCCGCCGCACTGCGGGCCCGCTGCCGCGACCAGCGCGGCGTCTACCACGAGCGCTGGCTCGGCACCCTGTGGCAGCAGCCCGGCGTCGACACCCCGGAGGCGTTCATCGCCCGGGGCTGGGACGAGTGCCTGGACGTCCTCGACCGCCTGGACGAGGCCGTCGCGCGCGGGGACCGGACGTCCGACCCGTGCGGGGCCACGGGCGCGGGCTGGGTCGCCGAGGAGGCGCTCGCCACCGGTCTGCTGTGCTTCCTGCTCTTCCCGGACGAGCCGGTCAGGGCGATCTGGCGCGGCGCGGCCAGCTCGGGCGACTCGGACTCGATCGCGTGCCTGGCCGGGGCGTTCGCGGGCGCGCACCTCGGCATGGACGCCTGGCCGGGCGAGTGGTCCGCCCGCATCGAGTACGCCGCCGACCTCGCGAGGCTCGGCGAGGCCTGGGACTGATCCCGCGAGAGCACCGCTCTTGACTCTCGGTCGCCCTATAGCTAATATCCTTAGCCATAGAGCTACAGCGATTCAAGGAGTGCGCGATGAGCGAGACCCGGTTCCTCGACCTTCCCGGCGGCCGGCTGGCCTACGACGACAGCGGCGACGGCCCGCTCATCGTGTGCCTCCCCTCGATGCTCGACCTGCGGTCGCAGTACCGGTTCCTCCGGCCGCTGCTCCTGGACGCCGGGTACCGCGTCGTGACCGTCGACCAGCGCGGGATGGGCGAGACCAGCGCGCGCTGGCCCGAGTACGGGAGCACGCCGCTGGCCCACGACCTGCTGGCCCTGCTCAAGCACCTGGACGCGGGTCCGGCGCTGGTCTACGGCTGCTCCAACGGCGCGGCCGCCGCCGTGTGGGTCGCGGCCGAGGCGCCCGAGCTGGTGAAGGGGCTCGTCCTGGCGGCGCCGTTCGTCCGGGACGGCAAGGGCGGCTTCGCGCAGAAGCTGACCACCGCCCTCATGAGGGTCCCCGGCCTGGCCCTGCCGCTCTACATGTCGTACTACCCCAAGTGGGAGCCGAAGCCCCCGGCCGACTTCGCCGAGCACAAGGCCAAGCTGAAGGCCAACCTCCAGGAGCCGGGCCGCGGCAAGGTCATCGCCGACTACCTGAGCATGTCCCACGCCGAGTCCGAGGCGCGGCTCGACCGGGTGCAGGCGCCCGCGCTCGTCATCATGGGCACGGGCGACATCGACTGGCCCGACCCGGCCGCCGAGGCCGAGTGGGTCGGCCGGCGGCTGAACGGCGAGGTCGTCCTGCTGGACGGCGCCGGCCACCACCCGCACGTGGAGTTCCCCGAGAAGGTCGCCGAGGCCGTCACGGCCTTCCAGCGCTCCCTCTAGGACGCCGACCAGCCCGTCCAGGCCTCGATGGTGACGGCGATGACCGGACCCTCCGGCGGACGCTCGCGGTACTGGGGGTAGCGGTCCGCCAGGAGCCGCACGGGTTCGGCCATGCGGGCGGGGTCGTCGACGACGGCCGCGTGACCGTCCACGCGGACCCACCAGAGGCGGTCCCAGTCGTCCTCGTAGTGGTCGGCCAGGAGCGCGACGCGGGGATTGGCCCGGATGTCGGCGAGACGCCGCAGCTCCCGGGTGCTCTTGGGCTTGTGGTCGACGGCCGTGTAGACGGCGCCCCGGTGGACGGCGAACGTCACGGGGACGAGGTGCGGCCGGGCGTCCTCCCCCACGGTCGCGAGGCGCGCGACCGGCACGGTGGTCAGCAGGCGGCGCGCCTCGTCCGGCGCAAGCTTCGGCACCCCCTCAGACTGCCATGCCGCTCCCATGCCGCTCCCCCGCGCGGGGTAGGGCGTTCGGCCCCCGGTGGGAGGCGCGAGGACGGGGGCGCGGAGAGGCTCGTCCCATGGAATCGGTCGGGAGGCTGTGGCCGCGCTGGGCGGGGTACGCGGCCGGGGCATGGTCGGTGGGCGCGGTGGGGCTGGCCCTGTACTGGGCGAGCGGCGGGGAGACCGGATCTCCGCTGGCGGACGCCGATGCGGCGGCCTGGATGATCGCCGCTCTGCTGGGCGTCGGCGGGATCATGGCGGTGTCGAGCGTCCGCGACGTCGGGCGGCAGATGCCGCGGTGGTGGCCGCTCACCGGACTCTGGACGGCGTGCGTGCTGGCGGGGGCCGGAACGTTCGGCTTCGTGATGAACGCGCTGCAACTCGTCTTCGAGGGGACGGTCGACGACTGGCCGAGGTTCGCCGTCGAGTCCCTGTGCGCGGTGGGCGCGGCCCTTCTCGCGGGGACAGCCCTGGCCTACCAGCGCGGCACGGCGGGAAGGTGCGCGCGGTGCGGCCGGGAGCACACCGGGACGGGGACCGCGAAGGCTCCGCCGCCCGTGTCGCCCGCGCCGCGCGCGGTGCGGTGGGCCGCGTACGGCGGGGCTCTCGGCTTCGCGCCTTACGTCGTCATGAAGACGACGTGGGCGTTCGGGGGTTCCTTCGCGGGGATCGAGGGCGAGCAGGTCGTGGCCGAGTTCGAGCGCAACGGCGCGTCCGGGCTGGTCCTCACGCTGGAAAGGTACGGGCTGGACTTCACCACCCTGTCGGCGCTCGCCGGAGTCTTCCTGCTCATGGGGCTCACGCACGCATGGGGGCAGGTCTTCCCGCGCTGGGTTCCGCCGCTTGCCGGGCGAAGGGTGCCACGCTGGCTGCCGCTCGCCCCGGCCTGGCTCGGCGCTCTGACGCTCGGGCCCTACGGGGTCGCCGGGACCGTCGCGTACCTGCTGCCGCCCGTCCTCGGGCTGCGCGACCTCCCGCACGACGGGCTCA
This sequence comes from Actinomadura sp. NPDC000929, assembly GCF_040492065.1. Taxonomy (NCBI): domain Bacteria; kingdom Bacillati; phylum Actinomycetota; class Actinomycetes; order Streptosporangiales; family Thermomonosporaceae; genus Actinomadura; species Actinomadura sp. NPDC000929. The sequence goes on from NZ_JBEUPA010000184.1 coordinate 3,582, forward strand.
TCAGCGGCTGGTCCGGCTGGACGGTCGCGGCGTGCGGGATCGGGGCGTTCGCCGCCTACGGCGTGGCGCTGGGCGCGGCCGCGTGGTCGTACCAGCGGCGGACCCGGCCGCTGTGCGTCAGTCCTGGAAGTCCGGGGGCCGGTGCTCCCTCCGCGCCTTGATCGCCTCTTCGAAGTTGTGGGTGGTGAGGCGGACGTACAACTGGGCGAGCCCCTCCTGGCCCATGTGGGCGTCCAGGCTGGCGGCGTCCAGGCTCGACCACAGCATCCGCTTCGTCAGCTCGGTGCCGGGGCGGCTGAACCCGGCGATCCGCTCGGCCAGCTCGTAGCAGGCGTCGAGGAGCTTGTCGCCGGGGACGACGCGGGACAGCAGGCCGATCCGCTCGGCCTCGGCGGCCTCCACGTCGCGACCGGACAGCATCAGCTCGAACGCCCGGGACGCACCGATCGCGCGCGGCAGCAGGTAGCTGAGGCCGAGCTCGCTCGCGGTCAGCCCGTTGTTGATCCCGGCCGCGCGGAACAGGGCCGTCTCCGCGCCCAGCCTGATGTCGGCGGCGAGCGACAGGCACAGGCCGCCGCCGATCGCCGGGCCGTTGACCGCCGCGATGACCGGCTGGTGGACGCGCCGCATCGCCCGCACCACGTCGTCCAGCAGTTCCATCGAGCGCAGCGCGATGGTCGGGAGCGTCAGCCCGTCGATGCCCGGGATGTTCCCCGGGTTCTCCAGGTCGGCCCCCGAGCAGAATCCCCGGCCGGCGCCGGTGATGACGACGACGCGGGTCCCGTTGTCGCGGCTGACCTCCTCCAGGGCCTCCCGGAAGGGCACCATCACGTCGAACGCCATCGCGTTCATCCGCTCGGGCCGGTTGAGGGTGATGAGGGTGACGTTCGGGCGCGGCTTGTCGACCAGGACGAAGGGCAAGGCGGGCCTCCCAGAGTGACCTAACAAGCGTTAGGTTACACGCGGGGGAAGTCGGGCGGCGCGAGGCCCCGCTCGACCACCTTCGCCAGCTCCTCCTCCGTCAGGACGCGCGGCTCCCCGATCGTCTTCGCGCGGACGTACACCCCGCACAGCCACTCCAGGAGGCGCGCGTTCTCGTACGCCTCCTCCAGGTCGCGGCCGATCGTGACACCCCCGTGGTTGGCCATCAGCGCGGCGCGCTTGCCGCCCGCCATGGCCGTCCGGACGTTCTCGGCGAGTTCGGGCGTCCCGTAGGTGGCGTACTCGGCGACCTTCACCACGCCGCCGAGCAGGAGCGTGTTGTAGTGGATCGGCGGCAGCTCGCTCATGGTCGTCGCCACGACGGCGCCATAGGTGGAGTGCGTGTGCACGATGGCGGAGGCCGGGGTCGCCTCGTAGAGGGCGAGGTGCATCGGGGTCTCGGACGACGGCGCCTTGTCCCCCTCGACCCACCGGCCGGCGATGTCCACGACCGGGCAGTCGGCCGGCTCCATCCGGTCGAGCATCATCCCGCCCGGCGTGACCGCGACCAGGTCGCCGGACCGGACGCTGACGTTGCCGGACGCGCCCGTCACCAGCCCGGTCGCGGCCAGCCGCCGGCCGACCCCGCACAACGCGTCCCGCTCGTCCCTCAGCAACATGCGAATACCTCTCACATTCCGTGGCCTGCACCGCGTACGCTACGGCCCAGACGATCACTAAGGGGCCGGACATGACCGTCGTCACTCTCGGCGCGCACATCCTGGACGTGCTCGCCCGCCCGGTGGAGGGCATCCCGGACGGCCAGGGCACCGTCGTCGTCGAGCGGATCCGGGTGACCGCGGCGGGCGCCGCCGCCGGGACCGCCGTCGCCCTGGCCCGCCTCGGCAACGAGGTCGTCTCGGTCGGCGCGATCGGCGCCGACGACCTCGGCGACCTGCTGGTCACGATCATGGCGCGCGAGGGCGTGGACGTGCGCGGGCTCGTCCGGCGGACGGCCGAGCAGACCAGCGCGTCGATCCTGCCGATCCGGCCGGACGGCGGGCGCCCGAGCTTCCACGTCCCCGGCGCGAACCTGACCCTCGCCCCGGACGCGGTCGGGCAGGGCCTGCTGGAGGCGGCGAGCGCGGTGCACCTCGGCGGCCCCGACGTCACGTTCGGCCTCAACGACCCGGCCTTCCTCGCCGTGCTCGACGCCGCACGCGAGGCCGGCGCCGTCGTGACGATGGACCTGCTGTCCACCATGCCCGACCTGCTGGACGGCGCCGCCGCCTTCCTGCCCCACGTCGACCACTTCCTGCCGAACGAGGAGCAGGCCGCCCTCATGACCGGCGAGGACGACCCGGAGAAGGCCGCCGCCGCGCTGCTCGCGCGGGGGCCCCGCACGGTCGTCGTCACGCTCGGCGGGGAGGGCAGCCTCGTCGCCACCGCCGAGGGCGCGCACCGGCTGCCGGCGCTGCCCGTCGAGGTCGTCGACACGACCGGCTGCGGCGACGCCTACTGCGCGGGGTTCATCACCGGCCTGACGCACGGGAAGGACGTGCTGGAGGCCGCGCGCTGGGGCACCGCCGCGGCGGCCACCGTCGCCCAGGGGCTCGGCTCCGACGCCGGCCTCACCGACCTGGGCGCGGTCCTCGCCCTGCTGGACTGACCTCGCCCCGCCGGACCGGCACGGGCCGGAACGACGCGGCGCTCAGAGCGGGGACGCGCCGCGGACCCGGTGCAGGACGGCGTTGGCGGCCCCGGCGAGCTGCTCCAGCCGGAACACCTCCGTCCGGTGGAACGGCGGCGCGCCCGTCCGGGCGACCACCAGCGCGACCCCGCCCGCCGCGAGCGGGCAGACCGCGAAACGCGTGCCGTCCGGCGCCGTGAACGCCCGCGGCCTCAGCGGCCGCAGGTCCGGCAGGACCGTCCCCGGCTCGCCGCCCGCGCTGGCGTGCACGAGGACCGCCTCGTCCTCCCCCTTCAGCTCGGCGAGGCCCGCCCAGTCGGCGCTCAGGACGGCCGGGACGGCGTCGGCGAGGATCTCCAGGCCGCGCTCCGGGACGGCCGCGACCTGGCCGATCACGGCCGCGTCGGGATGGGCGCCCTGCGGCTCGGCCGTCGGCCAGATCCCGACGACCTCCACGCCCGGCACCGAGCCGAGGCCCCCGGTCAGCCGCTCGGAGTCGGCCCCCGCGGGCCACGCGACGGTGAAGTCGTCCATCGCCCGCCCGTTGTCGCGTTCCAGCACCGTCATCTGCACCACGTCCGCGCCCGCCGCGCCGAGGGTCCGCGCGACCTGCCCCAGCGAACCGGGGCGGTCCGGCAGGCGCACCCTTATTCGCAGCAACATCGCCACCTCCAGTCTCCGTGCGAGGTCCCCAGCTTCGGCGACACCCGTTTCCCCTGTGTTACCCAGACGTGTCATCCCAAGAAAACGGCACGGAAAGTCGGTGCTGGAACGGCGGGCACGGGTCAAACTAGAGTCCGGTGGAGGTCATCGGTTGGCCTGACGTCTCCTGCCGTCCAGCATTAAGGTGACTCTACGTGTCGAGGGACGGGGAACCCCCAGTCAGCGAAGCCTCCGGTGCCGGGCCCGAGCCGGCGCGCGCCGGGGACGCCGGGGACGCCGGCGGGGACGACGTGGGCGCGGTGCTGCACGCCGAGGTGAGGGACGCCCTCGCCGGGCTCACCGCCCGCCTCGACCGCGAGCGCGAGCGCGCGGAGCACCGCGAGGCCGTCATCGACCGGCTCCACGAGGAGAACCAGCGGCTGCGGCGCGGGGAGCTGCAGTCGATGCTGGAGCCCGTCCGCGCGGCGCTGTACCGGCTGCACGACCAGGCGCGCCGCGAGGCCGAACGGCTCAGCGCGCCCGATCTCGCCGAGGCGCCCGACCCGCGGCGGACGGCGGTGCTGCTGGCGGCGCTGGCCGACGACGTCGCCGACGCGCTCGCGCGGCTCGGCGTCGAGCGGTTCACCGTCGAGCCGGGCGCCCCCTACGACGCGTCCCGGCACCGCCCGGTCGCGGTCACGCCCGTCGAGGACCCCGTGGCGGACGGCACCGTCACGGCCGTGCAGTCCGACGGGTTCGAGCAGAGCGGAAAGGTGCTGCGCAAGGCGGCGGTCAGCGTCGGCAGGCTCGCCGAGCCGGCGCCCGCCGGCGAGGCGTCGCACAACGGACAGACGACGAACAGCGGGTGAGGGACATGGCCGTCTACGGGATCGACCTGGGAACGACGTACTCCTGCATTGCCTCCATCGACGACGTGGGCCGGCCCGCGGTCCAGCGGAACCTGGAGGGCACCGACACCACGCCGTCCGTCGTGTTCTTCGAGAGCGGCGAGAACGTCGTCGTCGGCCAGACCGCGAAGGACACCGCGGTCCTGGAGCCCGACAACGTCGTCAGCCTCATCAAGCGGGACATGGGCCGCGACGTCACCCGCCCCATCCACGGGATCGACTTCACGCCCGAGGAGGTGTCGGCGTTCATCCTGCTGAAGCTGGCGACGGACGCGCGCACCACCACCGGCGAGGAGACCCGCGACGTGGTCATCACCGTCCCGGCCTACTTCGGCGTGGCCGAGCGCGACGCGACCCGCAAGGCGGGGCGCATCGCGGGGCTGAACGTCATCGACATCGTGTCCGAGCCGATCGCCGCCGCGATCACCTACGGCGTCCTCAACCCCGAGACCGACCGCACGATCCTGGTGTACGACCTCGGCGGCGGGACGTTCGACACCACGGTCATCGCGCTGCGCGGGGGCCACATCGAGGTGGTGTGCACCGACGGCGACCACGAGCTCGGCGGCGCCGACTGGGACGCCCGGCTCGTGGAGCACCTGGCCGAGCGGTTCCGCGCCGAGCACCCCGACGCCGGCGACCCGCTGGACGACCGGCAGACCGAGCAGCAGCTGCGCCGCGACGCCGAGGACGCCAAGAAGGCCCTCACCACGCGCACGTCCCACACCGTCCGGGTGATGCACGCCGGGCGGGTCGCCTCGGTCGAGGTGACGCGGGAGAAGCTGGAGGAGCTGACCCAGGACCTCCTCGACCGCACCGTGGAGATCACCGGCCGGACGCTGGCCACCGCCGCCGAGAAGGGCGTCGAGGACTACGACGACCTCGTCCTCGTCGGCGGCTCCACGAAGATGCCGGTCGTCGCGGCGCGGCTGCAGACCGAGCTCGGCCTCGCCCCCCGCCTCCAGGACCCCGACCTCGCGGTCGCCAAGGGGGCCGCCCTGTACGCGTTCGAGGAGACCTACCGGCGGCTCGTCCGGGAGGGCGCCGCCGAGCGCGCCGAGGAGATGGCGAACCGGGCGGGCCTGTCGGCCGAGCAGCAGAAGCAGATCGCCGGGCGGCGGATCAGGACGGTCGCCTCGCACGCGTTCGGGATCGTGGTCGTCGACCGGGAGACCGGCGCCGAGAGCGTCGCGCACCTCGTGCACGCCAACGACGAGCTGCCCGCCGCCAGGACCGAGGACTTCTTCACCGTCTACGACGACCAGACCTCGGCCGACGTCCGGGTCATGGAGCAGGCCGGCGTGGTGGAGTCCGCCGACCTGATCGACAACACCGAGATCGCGACCGGGGAGATCCGCGTCCCGCCGGGCAAGAAGTCGGGCTGGCCGATCGGGGTGACGTTCGAGCTCGACTCCTCCGGCCTGCTGAACGTCACGGCCGTGGAGAAGGAGACCGGGGAGCGGCTGGAGCTGAAGGTGGACGTCGGCGGCATGTCGGAGGAGGAGGTCGAGCGCTCCCGCAAGGCCCTCTCCCGGGTCCAGGTCAGCTGAGCGGGCCGCGGATCCCCTGGAGGCGCCCGTGGCGTTCGACGAGGACTACCGGCGGGAGGTGCTGGAACCCGCGCGGGCCGCGGGCGACCGGCCCCCCGAGGACCTGCGCGTCCGCTACGCGCTGGACGGGGCGCTGGACGCGGCGGCCGTCGCGGCGCGGGTCAGGCAGGTCCGGCAGTGCTGGCGGCGGGCCCGCGGGCAGCTGAAGTACCGCAAGCTCATCGACCGGCTGGAGGCCGAGCACCGCGAGCTGGCGCCGCTGTTCTCCGCCGCCGAGCGCGGCGACGCGCGCCCGCTGGAGGCGCGGCTGCGCGGCGGCCGCGAGCTCGCCGAGCGCCGCCTCGGCGAGGCCCGCGCCCGCCTCGCCGACGCGGCCGGGGCGCTGCGGATGGCCACGCCCGCCGAGGTCGAGGCCATCGCCCGCACCTCCGGGGTGCGGGGCGAGGAGCTGGCGGGGCCGGCCGCCGCCGACGGCGTCGAGATCCGCGAACCCGACGCGCTGCCGTCCGCCGCGCCCTACCCCGCGTACCGGAAGGTGCGCGAGTCGCTGGACGTCCTCGGCAGGCGCCACCTCGCCGACTTCCTCTTCGGCGCCCGCCTCACCGGCCCGATGCGGGTCCTGGACGGCTTCGCCGTGCCGGGCGGCGCCCTGCGCCCGGACGGGGACGCGGTCGCGGCGGCCGGAGCCGAGTGGGCGCGCCGCAGCCGCGACACCACCACCACGCACGCCGACACCGTGCTGGCCGCGCTCCGCTCGGGCGCCGACCTGCCCGCACTGCTGCTGTTCGACATCGCCGACCGGCTCCGCGAGCGCCTGCGGCAGCGGGCGTCCGAGCGCGCCCTGCTCCGGTACGCCGCCGAGGAGCTGGGCGTCGAGCAGGGCGACGCCCGCCGCCTGGTGTTCGCCGTCGTGCGCGAGACCGACCGGGGCGGCGGCCTCGCGGGGCGGCTCCGCGCGCTGCTGGACTCCGGCGACGTGCACGCCGCGGCCGGGCTGGCCGACGCCGCGCGGGTCCCGCACCCCTCCCCCGGCGCCGAGCCGCCCGAGGAGGAGGTGCTCGCCGCCGAGGCCCGGCACCGCCTCGGCACCGCGCTGCGCCTGCGCGAGGCCGCGTCCGCCGAGCCCGACCCGGACCGCGCCCACCGCCTGCTCGCCGACGCGCTGCGGCTCGTCCGGGACCTGCCGGGCGCCGCCGCCCACCAGCGGCGCCTGCCGCCGCGCCCGGTCCCGGCGGTCCACGCCGACGTGGACGGCGCGGCGGTGCGGCTGTCCTGGGAGGATTCGCCGTCCACCGGCGGCGAGGTGGTCCACCACGTCGTGCGGCGGACGGGCAGGGCTCCCCGCGACGTCCGCGACGGCACGGCCGTCGGCGGGGCGCTGGACGCGCGCCCCCCGGTCAACGTGCCGCTGTACTACGGGGTGGTCGCGGTGCGGGGCGAGGCCGCCGCGGCGCCGGCGGTGGCCGGGCCGGTGGTCGTGCGGCCCGAGCCGGGCGAGGTCGAGCTGACCGCCGGGGACGGGCAGGTCACGGGTCGCTGGCGGTGCCCCGCGGAGGCGGTGCGGGTCGTCGTGGCGCGGGACGGCCAGGACGTCGCGGCGGGCCGGGACGGGTTCCGGGAGCGCGTCCCGAACGGGCGGACGCACCACTACCGGATCGCCGCCGTCTACCTCGACGCGTCCGGGCGCGAGGTCGTCACCGACGGGGTGCGGGCGTCGGCCACGCCGAGCGCGCCGCCCGAGCCGGTGTACGAGCTGGCCGCCGGGACAGACGCGGCCGACCCCGGGCTGGTGCGGGCCCGGTTCGCGCCGCCCGCGCACGGGACGGTGGAGCTGGTGCTCTGCCCGGGTCCTCCGCCGTGGCCGCGCAGCGCGCTCGTCCCTCTGGAGGAGGTGCGGCGGGAGACGCGGCGGCTCGCGTGCGCGCAGACGGAGGGCGGGCTCGCGGTGCGGCCGGGCGCCGGGGGGTGGCTGCTCGCGGTGACGGTCGCGGAGGGCACGGCCGCGATCGGCGCCTACCACCGGCATGTGAACCTGCCGCCGCCGCGCCGGCTGGTCGCCGAGCGGCGCGGCGCCTACGTGCACGTCGGGTTCGACTGGCCGCCCGACGTCGCGGAGGTCGAGGTCGCCTACCGGATCGGGCGGGCCGCCGGGGCGGAGGCCGCGCGGTCCGGCGACTCCGCGCACGACCCCGTCCAGGCCGCGCAGAGCGTCACCCGGGCCGCCTACGACACCCAGGGCGGGATCCGGCTGCCCGTCCCCGAGGACGCGCCCGTCGAGCTGTTCGTCGCGGCGGCCGGGACGGTGGGCGGCGCGCGGATGACCGGGCCGCCGGCGACCGCGGAGGTCGCGGCGCGCACGATCGTCCACTACGACGTGCTGCGGTCGGGTCCGCCGTGGCGGCGGACGCTGACGCTCCGGCTCCACTCGTCCCGCCCGCTGCGGGTGGCGCGGCTGTCGCTGGTGCTGCGCGCCGGGCGGGTGATGCCGCAGCGCGCCGCCGACGGCGAGACCCTCGGCGCGTGGGACGGGGTGCCCGTGCCGGGCGAGCTGTCGCTCGGCGCCCCGTCCGCGTCAGGCCCGTACTGGCTGCGCTGCTTCGCCGACGACGACGCCGTCGAGCTGAGCGATCCCCCCGTCCGCCGACTCCAGGTTTCCTGATGACGAGACCCCTGGCCCGGGTGGGAATCCCCGGCGTGCCGTCCCGGCAGGGCATCACCTGCCCCTACTGCTTCGCGTCCGTCGCTCCGCAGCGGATCCTGTTCCGGTGCCGGGGGCAGTCCGGGCGCCGGCAGGGCTGCGTCCCCGTCCTGGACGAGCGGCTGGCCGAGTACACCGGCTCGACGGCGGGGGCGTCGCTGCCGCCGGTGTTCGCCGCGCCCGGGCGCAAGGGCCGGGCCGACTGCCCCGGGTGCGGGGTGCCGACCGGGAACCGCGCCTGCCCCGAGTGCCACAACCCGCTGCCGTCGGCGTACTGCGACTCCCCCGGCCGGATCGTCGCGCTCGTCGGGGCGAAGAACGCCGGGAAGAGCACCTACATCGCCGTCCTGCTGCACGAGCTGATGAACCGGGTGGGGACGGAGCTGGACGCGTCGCTGGTCGCGTGCGACGACCGGACGATCGAGCGGTACAAGCGCGACTTCGCCCGGCCGCTGCTGGAGGAGCGGCGGCTGCTGCCGACGACGCCGAGCGCCGCGACCGGCCCGCGCGAGCCGCTGGTCTACCTGCTCACCCGGACCCGGACCCGGAAGGGGCGATTCGCCCGGCCCCGCAACGACTCGCTGGCGCTGGTGCTGTTCGACACCGCGGGAGAGGACCTGCGCAGCCGCGAGGCCACCGACCTGCACCTGCGGTACCTGGAGGCCGCCGACGCGATCATCTTCCTGGTCGACCCGCTGGAGCTGCCGGGCGCGCGGCCGGGCGTGCTCGACGCGGTGCCGGGCCCGCGCGCGGCCGGGGACGATCCCGGCGGAGACGGTCCGGACGGCGACCCGCTGGACGTCATCGCCCGCGTCACCGAGGCGCTGCGGCTGCGGCACGGCACCCGTCCGGGCGAGCCGCTGCCCGTTCCCGTCGCGGTCGCGCTCACCAAGATCGACGTGCTGCGGCCGGGGCTGCTGCGCCAGTCGGCGCTGCACCGGTCGCGGTCCGGGCAGGGCGTCCTCGACCTCGACGACCGGGACGCGGTGAACGAGCAGGTCCGCGCGCTCCTGCACGACTGGCAGGCGGGGCGGCTCGACACCTACCTCGGGCAGCAGTACGCCGACCACGCGCTGTTCGGCCTGTCGGCGCTCGGCGGCGTCCCGGAGGAGGGGCGCGTCGGCGCGGGCGGCGTCCGGCCGTACCGGGCGGAGGATCCGCTGCTGTGGCTGCTGTACCGGTTCGGGATGCTCGACGGCGTCCGGCCGGGAGGGGCGTAGCGGTGGCCTGGCAGCTGCACTACACCTCCGCCCGGAGCGGGCCCACCGGCCGGGCCGGGTTCCAGTTCGTCGCCGAGACGCCGGGCCTGCCGGACGGGACGCGGGCCGCGGTCACGCCGTACCTGTCGTACCGCCCGCCGCCGGACGCGCCGCTGTCGCCGGGCGACGCCGAGCTCGACCTGTTCCCCGTCTCGCTGCTGTACGACGAGGTGGACGGCCGCCCCCTGCTGCTGCGGTGCCGCTACCTCGGCCGCGACTACTCGGGCCGCTACGGCAACTTCTTCGCGCACGCGGTGGTGGCCGAGCCCGAGGAGCTGGAGGGGCTGCGGCCCGCCGAGCTGTGGCAGGCCGCGCACTGGACGCCGCTGCCCGCGCCCGGGCCCGACCTCGACCCGCTGGAGGAGCTGACGCCGGGATCCGCGCTCGACCCGGAGGCGCTCGCCGGGTGGCTCGCCTCCGCCGGTCCGGGCGACCCGTACGCCCGGCTCGCCCTCCTGGTGGACGCCGTCGCGGGCGTGCTCCTGCGGGGCCACGGGCGGGTGGTCCTCGTCGCCGACGACGTGGAGGCGATCGCCCGCTGGATCGCGGTCGTGTCGTACTCGCTGCCGGTCGCGGCGGCGGCGCGGCTGACGTTCGTCACCTACACCGCCGACCCGGACGGCGCCGCGCAGCGCCTGGTCGGCACGACGCCCGCCGTCTGGGCCGGCGCCCAGAACCACGCCTCGCACGCGTCCGCGTTCGACCTCCGCGACGGCGTCCCGGACGGCGGGGCGAGCCGCTTCGCCAGGACCGTCGCCCGCTGCTGGCGCGCCCGCGACTTCGGCGGCCTGGACGCCCTCGCCGAGCTGGCGCCGCCGGACGACCCCGCGCGGGAGGGCGCCGCCGCGCTGCTGGCGCTGTGCCGGGGCGACGCGAGCGTGACGCCGGAGGAGCAGGGCGCGGCGGCGGAGCTGCTGGCGCGGCGCGGAACCGCCGTCCCCGCCTGGGTGTGGCGCGACCTCGCGCCGGGCGTCCCGGCGATGGGCCTCGATCTCGCCCTCGCCGTGCACGGGCGGGCGCGGGCGGCCGGGGCGGCGGACCTCGCCGGCCGGTGCGCGCGGCGCGTCGGCGCGCTGGTGTCCGAGAGGCTCACGGCGGCGTCCCGCCTGACGGAGGTCGCGGAGGCCGCCGAGGTGGCGGAGCGGGCCGGGGTCCCGGC
>NZ_JBEUPA010000185.1:0-14352 GCF_040492065.1 Actinomadura sp. NPDC000929
CGAGGGACCCCGGCCCACCGCCGAGGCCCGTACGACAGGCGCCGTTAGCTCAATTGGCAGAGCAGCGGACTCTTAATCCGCGGGTTCGGGGTACGCGGCGCCCGTGGCGCCCGTGCCGGCCGCGACGCCTCCCGCCGAGGCGGAGGCGCCGCCCGCGCCCGCCCGGCCCGAAGAGCGGCCGGAGCCCGTCCCGCCCCCGCGGGAGGGAGAGCTGCCCAGGCGCAGGCGGCAGCAGCACCTGGCGCCCCAGCTCAAGGAACGGGTGGACGCGCACCTGGCCGCGCAGGGGCAGGCCCCGCCGACCGCTCCGGAACCGGCCGCGCCCCCGGCGCCGCCCGCCCCGGAGCCGGCCGGGACGCCGCTCGCGGCGCCCGTCCCCATGGACGCTCCCGCGGACGGGGCCGGCCGCGACCCGGCCGGGACCGTTCCCGCGGGCGAGGACCCGGACGACGGCGCCGGCCGCTCGCCCGAGTCGATGCGAACGATGCTGTCCAGCATGCAGCGCGGCTGGCAGCGCGGCAGGCAGGACGCGGCCGACGCGGAGGCCGCGGGACACGTAGGCGACCAGGAGGACGACGCCCCATGACACAGCCCCAGCACTCCGGCGCGGAGGTCCCGGGCGGAGCCGGAGGCGAGCTCAACTGGCTCCTGGACAGCCTCGTCCAGCGGGTCGCCCCGGTGCAGAACGCCGTCGTGCTGTCCAGCGACGGGCTGCGGATCGCCGCGTCCAGCGGGCTGGCGCCTGAGGAGTCCGACCACCTGTCGGCCGTGGCCGCCAGCTTCCAGAGCCTCGCCCGCGGGGCCGGGGAGTCCTTCGGCGGCGGGCCCGTCCGGCAGACGATCGTGGAGATGGAGTCGTCGTTCCTCTTCGTCACCGCCGCCGGTCGGGGCGCCTGCCTGGCCGTCCTCGCCGACGCCGAGGCCGACCTCGGGATCATCGCCTACGAGATGGCGATGCTCGTCACCCGGGTCGGCCAGCACCTGTCGGCCAACCCGCGCGTCGTCGCGGCCGAGTCCGGCGGAGCGTGAGGTGGGCGGCACGGCGTGGTACGACGACGCGGCGGGCCCCGTCGTGCGCCCGTACGCGCTCACCCGAGGCCGGACGCACTACGACGGCGTCGAGTTCGACCTGGTCGCGCTGATCGTCGCGGCCGACCCGCCCGAACCCGCGGAGGACGCCCACGCACTTCCGGCGACCCCATGGGCGCCGGAGCCCGAACATGACATGATCCTGGAGCTTTGCCGCACCCCGTTGTCGGTCGCCGAGATAGCGTCGGATCTGGAACTTCCCCTCGGGGTCGTCCGTGTCCTGCTCGGCGATCTGCTCGACCACTCGCTGATACAGGTCCGGCGCCCCGCGCCGGTGGCGCAGTTCCCCAGCGAGCGCGTACTCAAGGAAGTGATCGATGGAATCCGTGCGCTCTGACGCGGCCGCCCAGCAGGGCGACTCGGCGCTGACGGTAAAGATCCTCGTCGCCGGCGGTTTCGGCGTCGGCAAGACCACCCTGGTCAGCGCGGTCAGTGAGATCCGCCCGCTGCGCACCGAGGAGGCGCTGACCGAGAAGAGCATCGGGATCGACGACACCACGGCCGTCGCGTCCAAGACCACCACCACCGTGGCGATGGACTTCGGGCGCATCACCCTGCCCAACGGCCTGGTGCTGTTCGTGTTCGGCACCCCCGGCCAGGACCGGTTCTGGTTCATGTGGGACGAACTGGCCAAGGGCGCGCTCGGGGCGGTCGTCCTCGTCGACACCCGCCGCCTCGCCGACTGCTTCGCCTCGGTCGACTACTTCGAACGCCGCGGCGTCCCGTTCATCATCGGCGTCAACCGCTTCGACGGCGCCGGCCAGCACTCGGCCGACCAGGTCCGCGACGCCCTCGACCTGGCCCCGGAGATCCCCGTGATCTCCTGCGACGTCCGCGACCGCGAGGACGCCAAGCGCGTCCTCATCAGCCTCGTCGAACACATCATGCGAACCATGAGCACAGGACGACAGATGGCGTATTGATTGCTTTTTTCTCCTCCTTCGGGCCTGGCGGCCCTCCATCGTCGAGAAAAGCGGGCGATCGCCGGCATCGCTTCGACTCGCCTGGCGGCTCGCTGCGCGATCAGGTTCTCGCAAGCTCGAACCTGCCTTCGGACGCGATCGCGGCGGTGAGGTCGTCGCGTGGTTGCGGTCGGGGCTGAGGTAGGCGGTTAGGCGGGTTACGGCCCCGCTCGGCGTGGTTGTGCGCTGGGCGGGGTCGTTCTGTGTCGGCGGCTTTGTCTTCTGAGTGTGGAAAGTTTGGAGATTCTGAGGGAAAGGTCTTCTCAGGGCGGCGAAAGCGGGTTACGGTCTCGGGCATGAGACCGGCGTCACACCGCGCCGGGCCCGATCCCGAGAGGACGGCGTGATGCGCATGTCGGCTCGCCCGCAGAACGTGCACCAGGCACGCCTGCTGCGGCTGCTGCGTGACGAGGGGCCGCGCTCGCGCGCCGAGCTGGGCGACGTCGTCCGGCTGTCGCGGTCCAAGCTGGCGGTGGAGCTGGACCGGCTCGTCGAGCTCGGTCTCGTGGAGGGCGCCGGGCTGGCGGCCTCGCGGGGCGGGCGGCGGTCGGGGATCGTCCGGCTGTCGCCGCGGCTGCGGTTCGTCGCCTTCGACATCGGGGCGACCTCGATCGACGTGGCGGTGACCGACGGCGCGCTGGAGGTCCTCGGGCACGTCAGCGAGCGGTGCGACGTCCGGCAGGGCGCGACCGTGGTGCTGGAGCGGGCGCTGGACCTTCTCGGCAAGCTGCGCGACGAGGGCCTGATCCCGCAGGTGCACGGGACGGGCATCGGGGTGCCGGGGCCGGTCAGCTTCCGCGACGGCATGCCGGTCGTCCCGCCGATCATGCCCGGCTGGGACCGGTTCCCGGTGCGGGACGCGATCGGCCAGGAGCTCGGCTGCCCGGTCCTCGTCGACAACGACGTGAACCTGATGGCCCTCGGCGAGCTGCACGCCGGGCTCGCCCGGTCGGTGGACGACTTCCTGCTCGTGAAGATCGGCACCGGGATCGGCTGCGGCATCGTGGTGGACGGCGCCATCTACCGGGGCGTGTCCGGCAGCGCGGGGGACATCGGCCACATCCGGGTCGACGACGACGGCCCGACCTGCGCCTGCGGCAACGCCGGATGCCTGGAGGCGTTCTTCGGCGGCGCGGCGCTCGCGCGGGACGCCGAGGCGGCGGCGCGGTCCGGCCGCTCGCCCGCCCTCGCGGCCCTGTTGGAGACCCACGGGCAGCTGACGGGCGAGCACGTCGGCGAGGCGGCCGCCGCCGGCGACCCGTGCGCGGTGCAGATCATCCGGGAGGGCGGCCGGCACGTCGGCCAGGTCCTCGCCGGGCTCGTCAGCTTCTTCAACCCCGGCCTCGTCATCATCGCGGGCGGCGTCGCGGGCCTCGGCCACGCGCTGCTCGCGGAGATCCGCAGCGTCGTGTACCGGCGGTCCGCGCCGCTCGCGACCGGCAACCTTCCGATCGTGCTGTCCGAGCTCGCCGGCGCCGCCGGCGTGGTCGGCGGCGCCCGGCTCATCAGCGACCACGTCTTCTCCGCGTCCTGACCCCCTCTCCGGCCCCCGAGGAGGCCCGATGGGCTCGCCCGAACCCGAACCGCTGCTGCGGATGCGCGGCATCGTCAAGCAGTTCCCCGGCGTCCGCGCCCTGGACGGCGTCGACCTCGACGTCCGCCCCGGCGAGGTGCACTGCCTGCTGGGCCAGAACGGCGCCGGCAAGTCCACGCTCATCAAGGTGCTCGCCGGCGCGCACCAGCCCGACCAAGGCGAGATCGTGTTCGGCGGAGCGCCGGTCCGGCTCGCCGGACCCACCGCCGCCATGCGCGCCGGGATCGCCACGATCTACCAGGAACTCGACCTGGTGGACGGCCTGTCGGTCGCCGAGAACATCTTCCTCGGGCACGAGAGGGCCCGCTTCGGGTTCACCCGCCGCGGCGAGGCCGAGCGGGCGGCGCGGGAGCTGCTCGGGCGCCTCGGGCACGGGGAGATCCCGCCGCGCCGCGAGGTCGGGCGGCTGCCGGCGGCGGGCAAGCAGGTCGTCAGCATGGCCCGCGCCCTATCGCACGACGCCCGCCTCATCGTGATGGACGAGCCGTCCGCCGCGCTCGCCCACGACGAGGTCGCCAACCTCTTCCGCATCATCCGGGAGCTGACCGCGGCCGGTGTCGCGGTGGTGTACATCTCGCACCGGCTGGAGGAGATCCGCGAGATCGGCGACCGGGTGACCGTCCTCAAGGACGGCCGGTCGGTCGCGGGCGGGCTGCCCGCGCGGGGCACCTCCACCGACGAGATCGTCTCGCTCATGACCGGGCGCGACGTGGAGTACGTGTTCCCCCCGCGGCCCGAGCCCGAGGACGGCCGCCCCGAGGTGCTGCGGGTCGAGGGCCTCACGCTGCCCGGCGCGTTCGAGGACGTGTCGCTCACCGTCCGCGCGGGCGAGATCGTCGGGCTCGCGGGGCTGGTCGGGTCCGGGCGCTCGGAGATCCTGGAGACCGTCTACGGGGCCCGGCGCCCCGCCCGGGGACGGGTGCTCGTGGACGGCCGCCCGGTCCGTCCCGGCGACACGGGCGCGGCGGTGCGGCGCGGCATGGGCATGGCGCCCGAGGAGCGCAAGAGCCAGGCGCTGCTGCTGAACGAGACCGTCGCCGCCAACGTCAGCGTCGCCTCGCTGCCGCGCTACGCCTCGTTCGGCTGGCTCAGCCGCCGCCGCGAGCTCGCCGACGTGCGGCGCCAGATCGAGTCGCTCGACATCCGGCCGCCCGACCCGCGGCGCCCGGTCGTGACGCTGTCGGGCGGCAACCAGCAGAAGGTCGTGCTGGCCCGGTGGCTGCTCGGCACGGCCGGGCTGCGGCTGCTGATCCTCGACGAGCCCACCCGTGGCGTGGACGTCGGCGCCCGCGCCGAGCTGTACGCGGTGATCCGCGAGCTGGCCGGACGCGGGATCGGGGTGCTGCTGGTGTCCAGCGAGGTACCCGAGGTGCTCGGGCTCGCCGACCGCGTCCTCGTCGTCCGGGAGGGGCGCGTCGTGCACACCGGCGACGCCCGCGACCTCGACGAGGGCGCCGTGCTCAACATGATCATGGAGGGGAGTGCCCTGTGACCGGCACCTTTCACTCCGGAGGGTCGGCCCCCCGGACCGAGAAGAACACCGGCGAGCACGGCGGGGCGCCCGCCCGGCCGACCGGCGGGAGCGGGGGGCCGCGGCTGCCGTTCGCGCGGGGCGGCGCCGGGAGCCGCGAGATCCACCACCTCGGGCTCGTCGCCGCTCTGGTCCTGCTGTCGGTCGTCGGCCTGGTGACCGAGCCCGGCAACTTCGCGACCTCGGGCAACGTCGTCGGCATCCTCGCGCTCGCCGCCACCATCGGCGTGATCACCGTCGGCCAGACGTTCGTCATCATCGGCGGCGGGATCGACCTGTCCGTCGGGTCGGTGATGGCGCTGGCGTCGGTGTGGGCGACGACGGTGGCGACGCAGTCCTACGGCCCCGCGGTGATGGCGCTGTGCGCGGTCCTCGTCGGCACCGGCGCGGGAGTCGTCACCGGGCTGCTGATCTCCTACGGGAGGCTGGTCCCGTTCATCGCCACCCTCGCGATGCTCGTCGCGGCGCGGGGGCTGGCGCAGCGGATGTCGGACCGCAGGACCCAGCTCGTCCGGCCGGAGAACGACGCGATCGAGGCGCTGTCCACCACGAAGGTGCTCGGGCTGCCGCTCGTCGTGTACATCTTCGCCGCGGTCGCGGCCGCCGGATGGCTGCTGCTCAACCGCACCACGTTCGGCCGCCGGACGTTCGCGGTCGGCGGCAACCCCGAGGCGGCGCGGCTGGCCGGCATCGACGTCCGCCGGCACACCCTGCTGCTGTACGCGCTGTCCGGGTTCTGCTGCGGCGTCGCCGCGCTCATCATCATGGCCCGCACCACCACCGGCTCCAGCACCCACGGCGACCTGTACGAGCTGGACGCGATCGCCGCCGTCATCATCGGCGGGACGCTGCTCACCGGCGGGCGCGGCACCGTCGCCGGGTCGATCCTCGGCGTGCTGGTGTTCACCCTCATCACCAACCTGTTCATCCTGAACGGCCTGCAGACCAGCGACCAGCTGATCGCCAAGGGCGCGATCATCGTGATCGCCGTGCTGCTGCAGCGCCGCGGGCTCCGCTCGCCCACCTGAGGACACCGCCCGACACCCACCCCACGTCCGGCGCCGCGCGTCCCGGGGAACGCGCGGCGGGGGACGCCCCATCCCTTGATCAGGAGCACGTCATGCGTGATCAGAGCCCCCGTCCCACCCGCAGAGGCGTCCTGTTCGGCGGCGCCGTCGTCGCGGCGGGCAGCCTCGCCGCGGCCTGCACGAGCAACAGCGAGAAGGACGACCCGAGCCCGGCGGCACAGGCCGGGTCGCTCGCCGGCGACAACGACAAGCCGGGCAAGCAGGTCACCATCGGGTTCTCCGCGCCCGCCGCGGACCACGGCTGGATCGCGGCGATCGCCAAGAACGCCGAGGCGCAGGCCAAGAAGTACAAGGACGTGACGTTCAAGCCGGTCGAGCCGACCAACGACATCAACCAGCAGATCTCCGCCGTCGAGTCGCTGATCCGCGCGAAGGTCGACGTGCTGGTGATCCTGCCCAACGACGGGGAGCAGCTGAACCAGGTCGCCCGCAAGGCGATGGACGCCGGCATCCCGGTCGTCAACCTCGACCGCGTCTTCCCCGACAAGCTGTCATACCGGACGTGGGTCGGCGGCGACAACTACGGCATGGGCGTCTCCGCCGGCCACTACATCGGCAACAAGCTGAAGGGCAAGGGCGCCTCGAACCCGGTGATCCTGGAGATCCAGGGGATCGCGACGCTGCCGCTGACGCAGGACCGCAGCAAGGGCTTCGCGGACGCGCTGAAGTCCTACGGCTACACCGTCACCGCCAAGCAGGACGCCAAGTTCACCGTGGAGTCCGGCAACCAGGTCGCCTCCAACCTGCTCCAGGCGCACAAGAAGATCGACGCGTTGTGGAACCACGACGACGACCAGGGCGTCGGCGTGCTCGCCGCGATCAAGCAGTCCGGCCGCAAGGAGTTCTTCATGGTGGGCGGCGCGGGCTCGGCCAACGCCATGCGCGATATCAAGTCCGGCGGCGGCGTGCTGGAGGCCACCGTCACCTACCCGCCGACCATGGCCGCGTCCGCGATCAAGCTGGGCCGGCTCATCGCGCAGGGCAAGGGCATGGCCGACCTGGTCGAGCTCCAGGTGCCCCAGTCGATCACCCTGGCCTCCGAGACGGTCGCCAAGGACAACGTCGACACCTACATGCCGCTCGGCTTCGAGTCCTGAGCGGCGGGGGCGCCGGCGCGCCCGCCCCCGGAGGGCGGGCGCGCCGGCTCGGGGGACCGCGGCCCGCCCCCGGAACACGACACAGAGAGGTGAGCAGAACATGACGACCGTCGGAGTCGGGATGGTCGGGCACGCGTTCATGGGACGCGCCCACTCCCAGGCGTGGCGCAGCGTGGGGCCGTTCTTCGAGCCGCCGCTGAGACCCGTCATGACCGCCCTGGCGGGACGCTCCGCCGAGCGCGCCCGCGCCGCCGCCGACGCGCTCGGCTGGGCGTCGGTGGAGACCGACTGGAAGGAGCTGCTCCGCCGCGACGACGTCCAGCTCGTCGACATCTGCACGCCGGGCGACAGCCACGCCGAGATCGCCGTCGCCGCGCTCGACGCGGGCAAGCACGTGCTGTGCGAGAAGCCGCTCGCCAACTCCGTCGCGGAGGCCGAGGCGATGGCCGCCGCCGCGGAGCGGGGGCGCGAGCGCGGCGTCCGGTCGATGGTCGGGTTCAACTACCGGCGCGTCCCCGCCGTCACCCTGGCCCGCAGGCTGGTGGACCAGGGGCGCATCGGCGCCGTCCGGCACATCCGGGCCCAGTACCTGCAGGACTGGCTGGCCGATCCGGAGGCGCCGTTCACCTGGCGGATGGACCGCGACCGGGCCGGGACGGGCGCGCTCGGCGACATCGGCGCGCACATCATCGACACCGCGCAGTTCATCACCGGGCACAACCTCGTCGGGGTCTCGGCGCTGATGGACACGTTCGTCCCGGAACGCCCCGTCCCCGGCGGCGGGACGGCGCGGGTCACCGTGGACGACGCGGCCCTGTTCGTCGGGCGCACCGACGGCGGTGCGCTCGCCTCGTTCGAGGCCACCCGGTTCGCCACCGGCCGCAAGAACGCCCTGCGGATCGAGGTCAGCGGCTCCTCCGGCGCCCTGGCGTTCGACCTGGAGTCGCTGAACGAGCTGTGGTTCCACGACCGCGAGGAAGACGGCGCGACCGCCGGCTTCCGCCGGATCGTCGTCACCGAGCCCGTCCACCCGTACGCGGACCGGTGGTGGCCGCCCGGCCACCTCCTCGGCTACGAGCACACGTTCACCCACCAGGCCGCCGACCTGCTCACCGCGATCGCGGACGGCACCGACCCGCGCCCGTCGTTCGCCGACGGACTGCAGGTGCAGCGCGTCCTCGCCGCGGTCGCCGGCAGCGCCGAGGCCCGATGCTGGATCGACGTCGAAGGGAGCGAATGATGACACGACCGGTCACGCTGTTCACCGGCCAGTGGGCGGACCTGCCGTTCGAGGAGGTCTGCCGGCTGGCGGCCGGCTGGGGCTACGAGGGCCTGGAGATCGCCTGCTGGGGGGACCACTTCGAGGTCGACAAGGCCCTCGCCGACGACGGCTACGTCCCGCGCAAGCTGGAGACGCTCGCCGAGCACGGCCTCAGGGTGTGGGCGATCTCCAACCACCTCGTCGGGCAGGCCGTCTGCGACAACCCCGACGAGCGGCACCAGGCGATCCTGCCCGAACGGATCTGGGGCGACGGCGAGCCCGAGGGCGTCCGGCGCCGCGCCGCCGCCGAGATCATGGACACGGCCCGGGCCGCCGCGCGGCTCGGCGTGGACACGGTGGTCGGGTTCACCGGCTCCTCGATCTGGCACACGGTCGCGATGTTCCCGCCCACCCCCGAGTCGATGGTGGAGCGCGGTTACGCCGACTTCGCCGAGCGGTGGAACCCGATCCTGGACGTGTTCGACGAGGTCGGCGTCCGCTTCGCTCACGAGGTGCACCCGAGCGAGATCGCCTACGACTACTGGACGACCGTCCGGACGCTGGAGGCGATCGGGCACCGCCCCGCCTTCGGGCTGAACTTCGACCCGTCCCACTTCGTGTGGCAGGAGCTCGACCCGGTCGGGTTCCTGCTCGACTTCCGCGACCGGATCTACCACGTCGACTGCAAGGACACGAAGGTCCGCACGGGTGACGGCCGCCGCGGCCGCCTGTCGTCCCACCTGCCGTGGGCGGACCTGCGGCGCGGCTGGGACTTCATCTCCACCGGCCGCGGCGACGTCCCGTGGGAGGACGTCTTCCGCGCCCTCAACGCGATCGGCTACACCGGCCCGATCTCCGTCGAGTGGGAGGATGCCGGAATGGACCGCCTCCAAGGGGCCCCCGAGGCCCTGGAGTTCGTCCGCGCCCTCAACGCCATGGAACTCCCCACCACTTCTTTCGACTCGGCGTTTTCCAGCGATTGAGCCCGCGGTGTGCCTCCTGGTGGCTCAGGGGGCGGGGCGGGCGCCCAGGGCGTGGGGGGCGTGGTCGGTCACGAAGCGTTCCAGTTCGGACGGCGAAACGCCCATGGGCGGGACGACGATGAGCCGGTCCACGCCCAGCTCGCCGTAGTCCCGGACGTACCCGGCGTCCGGGGGGCGGGGCGGGCTGATCGAGACGTGGAGGGGATCGCGGCCCTCCTCTGCGGTCAGGGTTCGCAGGCGGGCGATCGTCTCCGCGGCGGCGCGGCGTCCGAGCATCCACCCGTACCAGCCGTCGGCGTGCCGGGCGGCCCGGCGCAGCGCGGCGGGGCTGTGGCCGCCCGTCACGACGGGGATCGGCCGCTGAACGGGCCGGGGGTGGGCGTCCACGCCCGCGAAGTCGACGTGGCGGCCGTGGAAGGACGGTTCGTCGTCGTACCAGAGGGACCGCATCGCCGCGAGGTACTCGTCGGCGCGGGCCCCGCGCCCCTCGGGCGGGACGCCGACCGCGCGCATCTCCGGCTCCAGGTATCCGGCGGCGGTGCCGAAGACGAGCCTGCCCCGGCTGAGCACGTCGACGCTGGCGAGCTGCTTGGCCAGGACCAGGGGGTTGCGCTGCGGCAGGACGACCACGCCGGTGCCCAGCGCGATCCGCTCGGTGCGGCCGGCGAGGTGGGCGAGGGCGACCAGCGGGTCCAGGAACGGCGCGTCCGGCTCGGCGGGGGACGGCGCGACGCGCGGGCGCGGCAGCACGACGTGGTCGCCGGCCCAGACGGAGTCGTATCTGAGGTCCTCCGCCAGGGCGGCGATCCGGGCGGCGACGTGCGGGTCGGCGCAGGCGTGCAGGTTGACGGCGAAGAGCCCGAGAGTTGGTGCCATCCGTAGATAATCGAGCTTTTCTATGATCGAGTCAACTGATGATCGAACGGATATATCCTGCTGCCATGGCGGAGGGTGCGATGCGCGATGGGCTGCCGGAGGGGCTCGCGTCCCTGGCGGGCTTCCAGCTGTCCAAGTGCGGGTGGTGGCTGGAGCAGCGGCTGGAGGAGGAACTGGAACCGCTCGGCATCCGTGTGCGGCACTTTCTCGTGCTGGCGATGCTCAGCACGTCCGAGACGCTGTCGCAGCAGGAGATGGCCGACTACCTGCTGCTCGACCCCACGCTGATGGTCGGGCTCGTGGACGACCTGGAGGCGCGCGGCCTCTGCGAGCGTGCCCGCGACCCGCACGACCGGCGGCGGTACCGCGTCCGCGTCACCGAGGACGGCCGCGCTCTGCACCGCCGGGCGCGCGCCCTGGCCGACGCGGTCGGCGAGGACGTCTTCGGGCCGCTGTCGGACGGCGAGTTGAGCACCGTGGTCCGGGCGATCGGCCGGGTCATGGAGCCGTTCTGGGCGGAACAGGCGGTGCGCCCGCGCCGCAAGCGGTGAGAGGCCCGGCGGTCAGGGAAGAGCGCGGAAGTCGGCGAAGTCGAAGCCGGGGGAGACGACGCAGCTGACCAGGACCTCCTCGCCCCCGGCCGGGCGGGCGGCCTGCCAGGCGCCGGGCGGGACGAGGGCCTGCGGCACCTGACCGCCCGCGACGTCCGCGCCCAGCGTGACCTGCTCGGGCGCCGGGGACGGACGGTCGCCGTCCCCGCCGAGCAGCAGGGTCAGGGGGCCGCCGGAGTGCCACAGCCACAGCTCCGCCGACCGGACGGCGTGCCAGATCGACTCCTCGCCGGGCGGCAGCAGGAAGTAGATGGCGGTGGCGGCGGCCCGCTCGCCCGGGTAGCCGTCCGGGGTGAACGCCGCGTCCGACCGCCACGTCTCGCGGTACCAGCCGCCCTCGGGGTGCGGCAGCAGGTCCAGCGCCTCGGCGGTCGCCGGACGGTCCAGGGCCGCGACGTGCCGGCCGTCGGGGCCGCGCCGCAGGTGGCGGACGCGGGACGCGGTCGTGCGGTCGACGACGCCGCGCGCCGGGACGGCGCCGGGAGCGGGGTCGAGGGTGACGGCGACGAGCGGGCCGCCGGTGAACTCCCGGTCGGCGACGGCCAGCAGGCCGGGCTCGTCGTCGGGCGCCCACACGGCCTCCGCCTCTCCGAGGACGAAACGGGGACCGGGCTGGGCCCGCCAGGCGTCGAGCGTCGTCAGCAGCAGCACGCTCCGAGCCTAGACCGTCAGCACGATCTTTCCGGTGACCCGGCCGGTCTCGCCGCGCTCGTGGGCCTTCGCCGCCTCCTCCAGCGGGAACACCGAGTCGATCTCGGCGCGGAGTTCCCCGGCCCCGGCGAGCGCGGCGATCCGCTCCAGCGCGTGGTGGTCGGGCTCGACGAGCAGGCTCTCCGCGCGGACGCCGGTGGCGTCCATGGCGTCGAGCCTGCTGAGCACGAGCGACACCAGCGTCCCGCCCGGCCGGAGCACCCGCAGAGAGCGCGGCCCGTAGTCGCCGCCGATGGTGTCGAGGACGACGTCCACGTCCTCGACGACGTCCGCGAAGTCGACGCCGCGGTAGTCGATCGGCTCGTCCACGCCGATCCCGCGCAGGAAGGCGTGCTTGCCCTCGCTCGCCGTCCCGATCACGTGGGCGCCGCGCGCCTTGGCGATCTGCACGGCCAGATGCCCGACCCCGCCCGCCGCCGCATGGATCAGCACCCGCCGGTCCTCCCGCACGTCGGCGGTGTCGACCAGCGCCTGCCACGCCGTCAGCGCGGCCAGCGGCAGGGCCCCGGCCTGCACGTGGTCGATGGCGGACGGCTTGGCGACGAACGTCCGGGACGGCGCCGCGACGTACTCGGCGTGGGAGCCGGCCCCGAACGGGTAGCGGAGCATCCCGAAGACCTCGTCGCCCGGCTTGTGCAGCGTCACGCCCACGCCGACCTTCTCCACCACGCCGGAGACGTCCCAGCCGAGGGTGAACGGGGGCCTGCCGAGGAAGCCGCCGTGGGCCCGGTGCTTCCAGTCGGTCGGGTTCACTCCGGCCGCCCGCACCCGGACGAGCACCTCCGTGGGCCCCGGCTCCGGCCGCTCGACCTCGACCACCCTGAGCACCTCGGGCCCGCCGAGGACGTCCTGCCGGATCGCGCGCATCTTCTCAGTCATGGGACGTAGAACCGCGCCGCCCGCTAGTCCATTTCTGAGAGGCGGGCCGGGTCGAAGACGATCGGGTAGGGGCGGTCCAGGGCGAGGGTCTCGCCGGAGCGTGCCTTGCCGGCCAGTTCGTAGCGGCCGTCGCGGAGTTCCAGCAGGGTGAGGGCGGGACGCGGCTCCAGGTCGACGAGCCAGTAGTGCGGGATGCCGGTCGCGGCGTACTCGTCCACCTTGCGGACGCGGTCGATCTGCTCGTTGACCGTGCGCGGCGTGACGACCTCGGCGACCAGGAGGAGGTCGGGGCCGTAGTAGGTGCGGGTCTGGCGTTCGAGCGCCGCGCGGGCCACGTCGCGGGCGACGACGAAGACGTCCGGCTTGCGGACGCCCGCCGGGGTGGTGACGTCCTGCGGCGCTCCGGCGACGTGCACGTCGGCGTCCGCCTGCCGGGCCGCCTCCTTCAGGACGGTCTTGAGCTGCTCGGCGGCGTGGTCGTGCCACAGGTCGCCGGGCAGTTCGTTGAGCCAGCCGTCGGCGAGCTCGTAGCGGCGGCCCTCCTCGGGGAGCGCGTCCAGGTCGTACAGCGTGTACGGACCGTGCGCACGGCCGACCGTGCCGCCCATGGACCGACCCCCTGACCTCGATGAACGGGCTGATCCGAATCTAGTGGACGGCCGTCCGGAAAGAGCGCAGCCATGATCGCGCGTCGGGATGCGGACGAATGTCTCGATAGCCGAGCGACGGCGAGTTAAGATACATCGCGTCTTGACCCTCCAGTCGCTGGAGGAGCCAGGCTGTCGAGGCGGAAACGCCCGAAGGAGAGATGCGATGAGCGTCGAGCAAGACCGCGCCGTGCCCGCCGTGCGCGCCTCGGACCGCGACCGCGACGAGATGCTCGTCCGGCTCCACACCGCCTTCGCCGAGGGGCGGCTGAGCGAAGCCGAGCTGGACGAGCGCATCGACCTGGCCCTGGCCGCGCGCACCTACGACGACCTGGGCGCGCTGGTCGCCGACCTGCCGTCCGGGCGGGCCGCCCGGGAGGAGACCGGGAGGGCGCCCGCCGGACGGTTCCAGGTCGCCTACAAGGGGTCGGTGGCGAAGGCCGGGCGCTGGCGCCTGCCCGAACGGTTCACGACCGTCGTCTACAAGGGGACGGGCCTGCTCGACCTCCGCGAGGCCGACCTGGACGGGGAGGTCACGACGCTGTGGGTGCTCGCCTACAAGTCCACGGTGCAGATCGTCGCTCCGCCTGGGGTCCGCGTGGAGGCGGACGGCGTGGGCGTGTCCGCCGAGGTCCGCGGCGCCCCTCCGTCCGGGGCTCCGGTCCTGCGCGTCAAGGGCTACGCCTACAAGGGAGCGATCGACGTGAAAGATCGGATATCTCGGGCGTGAGGTGATAGAACGCTCCCGCGGCCCCCATCGGCCGCCGTTCACGTGGATGTCAGTACAAGGCCGCCCGTGGCGCGATGTGATGGTGACTCGACAGGGACCGTGAAGGAGCGCGTGTGACGGCGAGGACCCCGGAGCAGCACGAGGCCCGGCGGACGGCCGAGGAGGGCCCGGCGGACTCCCGCCACGTGCGCCGGCGCCTCACCTTCGGCGTCGCGGGCGACCTCGCCGACATGCCGGCCGCGCGGTCGCCCTGGCAGCGCGCCTACGAGGCGTGGCGGTCCGCCGGGCTGGAC
>NZ_JBEUPA010000186.1:0-14164 GCF_040492065.1 Actinomadura sp. NPDC000929
GCGCCGGCTCGGGCTTCCCGCGTGGGGCACCGCGCCCGCGCCCGCGCCCGTTCCGGCGATGGCGATGGCGGGGCCCGCGCCGTACGGCCCGCCGCGGCAGGGGCCTCCCGCGCCGCCGCCGTTCAGCGCCCCCCAGCCGGGGCAGCCGCGGTTCCTCCCGCCGAACGACTACGGCGCCGGGCCGTACCAGAACGTGCTGAACGCGCCCCGGCCGCCCGCGCCGTATCCGGCGGGGCCCGGCGGGCCGCCGCCGCAGGGCCCACATCCGGGCTACTGACAAGATTGTCAATAGCGGCTCCGGCTCCTAGAATCCGAAGAAATTTCAGGTTCAGGAGGCGGCATGCGCGTCCGTACTGCCCTCGGCCGGGTCGCCCTCGCGGCGCTCACCCTGACCCCGCCGGCGCTGGCCGCGGCGCCCGCGCGCGCGGAGACGGCGCCGCTTCCCGCCATCACCGACGACCGGGGCAGGACGCTCCTCCTGCACGGCCTCAACACCGCGGGCAGCGCCAAGGGGCCGGGCGGGCTGCCGTGGGTGAAGCGGGAGGACGTCGTCCGGGAGGCTCGCGAGCTTGGCACGAACTCCGTCCGGTACCTGGTCCAGTGGAAGAACGTGGAGCCGGAACCCGGTCGCTACGACGACGCGTACCTGGACGACGTCGCCGAACGTGTCGCCTGGTACGGCGACCAGGGCATGCACGTCGTCCTCGACATGCACCAGGACATCTACGGGCCGTCCGCTTGCGCGGGCTCCGGTAACGGCGCCCCCGCCTGGGCCACCTTCACCGACGGGCTGCCCTGCACGCCGCAGGACCCATGGGTGCTGACGTATCTCCAGCCCGGCATCCTTCGCGCCTACGACAACTTCTGGAACAACACCGGCAAGCACCCGGAACTGGTGCGGCGCTACACCGCGATGTGGCAGCACGTCGCGCGACGCTTCTCACGTGTCCCGGCCGTCCTGGGCTACGACCTGATGAACGAGCCCTTCGGCGGGACGCGCCAGTTCGGCTTCTTCGAGGGCCCGATCCTGACGCCCTTCTACCAGGGCATCGTCAATGCGATCCGCAGGGTGGACGGCGACAACTGGGTGTTCGTCGAGCCGCAGGCGCTCGGCCCGAACGAAGGCGCGGAAACCTCCCTGGGCACTGTCCGGGACCCGCGCCCCGGCGACCCCCGGATCGTTCTGGCGCCGCACTTCTATCCGGGTGGCGTCGACCTGGGCGGCTCCTACGACGGCGTGGCGAAGATGCTCGTCCAGGCGCAGTTCACGCTCTGGAAGCGGAACATGCCCGCCGCCGCACGGCGCATGAACACGCCGATGTGGCTGGGCGAGGTCGGCGGCATGGGCCAAGACGCTTCAGGCGCCGCCGACTTCACCGGCGACTGGCTCTCGATGGCCGACGAACTCGGCATCGGCTGGGCGTACTGGTCGAACGACCCCGGCTCGTCTGGAATCACCGACGGCGAAGGCAAGCCGACCCTCTTCGCGAAGCTGCTCGCCCGGCCCTACCCGCGCGCGGTCGCCGGCACCCTCACGAACGTCGCCCACGCATCGGGCACGCTCACCGTGACGTGGCGGAACAAGACCGGCGTGTCGGGCCCCACGGAGATCTGGTTCCCGTCCGCCCCGAAGGTCACCTCGTCCGACCCGGACGGGACGTGGCGGACCTCCTGGGACGCGACGCGCCACGTCCTGTCGGTGTGGGCCGCCCCCGGCACGCCGTCCCACACCGTCACGGTGAGGCCCTAGCCCGGGAGCGAGCGCAGCTTCTCGGTCAGCGTCGGGCGTAGCTTCTTCAGGCACAGCACCGGCCGGAAGGCGCCCTCGCTGGTCATGTAGCTGGTGGCCTCGGCCGGGCACTCCTTCGTCGTGGCCACCCTGCCGACGACCTTCGCTATGGCGTCGCTGGACTCGCACTGGGCCTTGTCCAGGTCACCGATGGTGAACGAGGGGTCCTTGATGCAGTCGCCCGGGGACAGCACGCCGCCGCCCGCGCCCAGGCACAGCACCGGGTCGGCCGCGTTCCCGCCGCCGAAGGACCGCAGCTTCATCGTCTCCAGCGTCTTCGCCGGGCACGCGCTCTCCGCGCCGACGCGCGCGATCACCTTGCCGTACCAGTCCGGCTTGGAGCAGGGCTGCTCCTTGCCGAAGCCGATGGAGCCGCTGCTCACGCAGTCGCCCGCCGCGAGGAACGCCCCGCCCGCGCCCGGGTCGCCGGGATGCGAGCCCTTGAGGTTGCGCACGCATGCCTCGTAGTAGGTCTTCTCTTCCTTCTTCTCGCGGACGTTCGTGAAGCCGTCCGTGCCGCTCGGGCAGTCGGGCTCGGCACGCGAGCCGAACTGGAAGGCCGACGCCTCCTTCTTGCCGACGACCTTCAGCACCTTGGCCTTCGCCTTGGCGTCGTCGCAGCTCACCCGGAGGCTCGGCGGGATCCTCTTGCCGTCGTCCAGTCC
The DNA here is from genome assembly GCF_040492065.1 of Actinomadura sp. NPDC000929. Classification (NCBI taxonomy): domain Bacteria; kingdom Bacillati; phylum Actinomycetota; class Actinomycetes; order Streptosporangiales; family Thermomonosporaceae; genus Actinomadura; species Actinomadura sp. NPDC000929. The sequence goes on from NZ_JBEUPA010000186.1 coordinate 2,455, forward strand.
GAACCCGGTGTCCACGCACTGCTCGGCCTTCACCGGGCCGGTCGGCGCGCCCGTCCCGTGGAGCGCCAGGAAGGCCACGCCCGCCAGCACGACCACGCCGGCGACCGCCACGGCCGCCCACACGATCGGCGAGGGGCGCTTCGCCGGCGGCGGCCCCGGCGGCCCCGCGGGCGGGAACGGGCCGCTCATCGGCGGGCCCGGCATCGGCGGCCGGCCCGGCCCCTGCCCTTGCGCCGGCCCCTGCCCCTCCGGAACCTGCCCGTACACGCCACAACCCCCATACCTGATCTTGTCGGACGAGTACGAGAAGATACCGCACGCCAGGTCAGGGCAGGTTAGGCGGGGATTCCAGGGCGGTGAGCTCGATCCCGGGCGCGGCCAGCACGACGTCCCCGGCAAGGTGCACCGCTTCGACCTCGCCCGTGGACAGATCGGTGACCTCGTACTCCGACACGGGCAGCGGCTCGGTCTCCGTCTCGTAAGAGGACGTCCCGACCAGCCGCCAGCGCCACGGGGCCGTCAGCGCCGAAAGCGACGCCCCGCTCAACCGGACGAGGCGGACGTCGGCCTGCGCGCCCTCGTCCAACTCCAGGGAACGGGCGACCGCGACCAGGAAACCCGGCGACTCGTGAAGGAATCCCGACGCCCGCTCGCTGTGCTCGGCGCCCGTCTCACCGGCCGCGCGCACCCAGGCCAGCCCGCGGCCGGTCACGCCGCCGCGCACCCACCAGCCGGGCGTGACGACCTCGACGCGAATCTGGCGCCAGCGCGCGTCCACGACGAGGTCCACGCGGACGCCGTCGGAGCGCGTGGAGGCGTAGCGCCACCCGACGGGCCCGGGCGCGCACTGGAAGCGCTCCTCAAGCCCCCCGTCGAGGTGCAGGTACGTCCCGGCGGGCACGGGTCACGACCCGATGCGCCAGGAGTGCAGGTAGTCCTCCTGGTCCGGGGTCAGCAGGTCGATGGAGACCGACATCGAGGCCAGCTTGAGCCGCGCGACCTCCGTGTCGATCTCCTTCGGCACGTCGTGGACGGCCGGGGACAGCGACGCGTGGGACGTGGCGAGCCACGCGCACGTGAGGGCCTGGTCGGCGAACGACATGTCCATCACGGCCGCCGGATGCCCCTCCGCGGCGGCCAGATTGACCAGACGGCCCTCCGCGAGCAGCACCAGGCGCCGCCCGTCGGCCAGCACGTACTCGTCCGTCTGCGGCCGGACCCCGCGGTGCACCTCCACGGCCATGTCGCTGAGGGCCCGCACGTCGATCTCGACGTCGAAGTGCCCGGAGTTCGCGAGGATGGCCCCGTCCTTCATCACGGCGAGGTGGCCGGCGTTCACGACGTCGCGGTTCCCGGTGACCGTGATGAAGACGTCGCCCTCCACGGCCGCCTCGGCCATCGGCCGGACGGCGAACCCCTGCATGGTCGCGTCCAACGCCTTCACCGGATCGATCTCGGTGACGACGACGCGCGCCCCGAGGCCCCGCGCCCGCTCGGCGAGGCCGCGGCCGCAGTAGCCGAAGCCCGCGACGACCACGGTCTTGCCGGCCAGCAGCGTGTTGGTCGCGCGCACGATCCCGTCGAGCGTCGACTGGCCCGTCCCGTACCGGTTGTCGAACATGTGCTTGGTGTCGGTGTCGTTCACCGCCACGACGGGGAACCTCAACGCGCCCTCGCGGGCCATCTGGTGCAGCCGGATGACGCCCGTCGTCGTCTGCTCGCACCCCGCCTTCACGGTGCCGAGCAGATCCGTCCGGTCGGTGTGCAGGGTGTTGACCAGGTCGCACCCGTCGTCCAGGACGAAGTCGGGTTCGGTCTCCAGTGCCTGGTGGATGTGCGCGTAGTACCCCTCGCGGTCGGTGCCCGCGCGCGCGAACACCTCGGCCCCGTACTCCTCCACGAGGGCCGCGGCGGTGTCGTCCTGCGTCGACAGCGGATTGGACGCCGCCAGCGCCACGCTCGCACCGCCCGCCTGGAGGGTGCGGATGAGCCCGGCGGTCTCGGTCGTGATGTGCATGCACGCCGCGACCTTCACCCCGTCCAGCGGCCGCTCGGCGGCGAACCGCTCCCGGATCTGCCGCAGTACCGGCATGCTCCGATCCGCCCACTCGATCCGCTTGACGCCCTCAAACGCCAACGACCGATCCGCAATATCGCTCATCAACACCCTCTAGAAGTAACTGCCGGACGGGATCCCCCGCCCGGCAGCTACAAGCAGTGAACTCAGTAACGGTAGTGGTCTGGCTTGTAGGGGCCTTCGACGTGGACGCCGATGTAGGCGGCCTGCTCCTTGGTGAGCTCGGTGAGCTTGACGCCGAGGGCGTCGAGGTGGAGGCGGGCGACCTTCTCGTCCAGGTGCTTGGGCAGGACGTAGACGCCGATCGGGTACTCGTCGGTCTTGGTGAAGAGCTCGATCTGCGCGATGACCTGGTTCGTGAAGGAGTTGGACATCACGAAGGACGGGTGGCCGGTGGCGCAGCCGAGGTTCATCAGGCGGCCCTCGGCGAGGACGATGATGGAGTGGCCGTCGGCGAAGCGCCACTCGTGCACCTGCGGCTTGATCTCGATCTTCTCGATGCCCGGGGTCTTGGCGAGCCCGGCCATGTCGATCTCGTTGTCGAAGTGCCCGATGTTGGACACGATCGCCTGGTGCTTCATCCGGCCCATGTGCTCGGCCGTGATGATGTTGAAGTTGCCGGTGGTGGTGACGAAGATGTCGGCGATGTCGACCACGTCGTCCAGGGTGGTGACCTGGAACCCGTCCATCGCGGCCTGCAGCGCGCAGATGGGGTCGATCTCGGTGACGATGACGCGGGCGCCCTGGCCGCGCAGCGCGTCGGCGCAGCCCTTGCCCACGTCGCCGTAGCCGCAGACGACGGCGACCTTGCCGCCGATCAGCACGTCGGTGGCGCGGTTGAGGCCGTCGATGACCGAGTGGCGGCAGCCGTACTTGTTGTCGAACTTCGACTTGGTGACCGAGTCGTTGACGTTGATCGCCGGGAACGCGAGGGTGCCGGCCTTCGCCATCTCGTAGAGGCGGTGGACGCCGGTGGTGGTCTCCTCGGTGACGCCCTTGATCGCGGCGGCGGCCTCGGTCCAGCGGCCGGGCTTCTCGGCGATCGTGCGGCGGAGGGTGTCGAGGATGATGCCCCACTCCTCGGGGTCGTCCTCGGTGGCGGCCGGCACGGCGCCCGCCTTCTCGTACTCGGCGCCCTTGTGGACGAGGAGCGTCGCGTCGCCGCCGTCGTCGAGGATCATGTTGGGGCCGGTGCCGTCCGGCCACTGCAGGGCCTGGTCGGTGCACCACCAGTACTCTTCGAGCGTCTCGCCCTTCCACGCGAACACCGGGACGCCCTTGGGGGCGTCGACGGTGCCCTCCTTGCCGACGACGACCGCGGCGGCGGCGTGGTCCTGCGTGGAGAAGATGTTGCAGGACACCCAGCGGACGTCGGCGCCGAGCTCGACCAGCGTCTCGATCAGCACGGCCGTCTGGATCGTCATGTGCAGCGAGCCCATGATCTTGGCGCCGCGCAGCGGCTTGGCGGCGGAGTACTCCTCGCGCACCGCCATCAGGCCCGGCATCTCGTGCTCGGCGAGCCGGATCTCCCGGCGCCCGAAGTCGGCCAGCGACAGGTCGGCGACCTTGTAGTCCATGCTTTCGTTGCTCCCTTGGTCATGTGCGCGCCGTCGGGTACGCGAGGTCGTGACGGGCGAGTGCACGGCCGCGTCAACGGGGGCGAGTCTACGGGCGGCGACCGCCCGAAGGCACGGTCGAGGGCGACTTCCTGACACTGATTTGTCAGAATTGGCCCATGCGTATCACGGAGGCCGCCCGGCGGCTCGGCACCTCGCCCCGGATGCTCCGCTACCGCGAGGCCCTCGGCCTGCTGCCCGTCACCCGCGAGACCGCCCTCACCAGGTCCGGGGGCGGCCACCGCCGCTTCGGGGACGCCGAACTGCGCGCGGTCGCGCTGGCGCTGGCCCTGGAGAAGCGCTACGACATCGGCCCCGCCGAACTGGCCTTCGGCCTCAGAGTCCTGGCCGAACCCCAGGTCCAGGCCCACGTCCGCGAACTGGGCGAACGCATAGGCCGCCTCTCCGCCCCGCCCACCCGAGCCCTGGACTTCGAAAAGGAAAAGGCCCTCCGCCTCCTCCGCCGACGCCCCTGAGGGCGTCTCAGCTTGCGCTTTCCCCGGGGACGACGACGCCGGATTCGTAGGCGAGCATGACCGCCTGGGCGCGGTCGCGGAGGCCGAGTTTGGTGAAGACGCGCGCCACGTGCGTCTTCACCGTGTGCTCGCTGACGAAGAGGCGCTGCGCGATCTCGCCGTTGGAGAGCCCGCCCGCGATCAGGACGAGCACCTCGCTCTCGCGGGCGGTCAGCGTCGACAGCTCCGACGGCGCCTGCGGGCGGTTGCGCCGCTGCTTGGTGAACTCGCGGATGAGCCGTCCCGTGACCTGCGGGGCCAGCAGGGAGTCGCCGCGCGCCACCACGCGGACCGCCGAGACCAGCTCGTCCGCGGTCGCGTCCTTCAGCAGGAAGCCGCTGGCGCCGACGGCGAGCGCGTCGTAGACGTACTCGTCCACGTCGAACGTGGTGAGCACCAGGACCCGGACGTCCTCCGAGCCGGGCAGCGCGAGGATGCGGCGGGTGGCCTCGATGCCGTCCATGCCGGGCATCCGGATGTCCATCACGACGACGTCCGGGCGGCGGCGCTCGGCGAGCGCGACGGCCTCGCGGCCGTCGCCGGCCTCGCCGATCACGGTGATGTCGTCCTGGGCGGCGAGCAGGGCGGCGAACCCGGCCCGCACGATCGTCTGGTCGTCGACGATCATCACGTTGATCACAGCGGCCGTCCCTGGGGCGGGGGGACGACAGGGTCAGGGGCGGCCGGGCGGCGCCTGCGAACCGTGTCCACGGATGGAATTCCCCTCACTCGTCACCGGAAGCTCGGCCTCCACCAGGAACCCGCCCTGCGTGGCCGGGCCGGCGGAGAACCGCCCGCCCAGCATGGTCGCACGTTCCCGCATCCCTACGAGGCCGTGTCCGCCACCTGATCCGGACGTCTCCAGACGGGTGCGCCCGGGGTCCGCCGGGGCCGGGCCCGCGGGGCCCGCCTCACCTGTACGGGGGCCGGGATCGCGGGGGTTCAGGACCTGGGTGGCCGCGGAGGCGCCGCTGTCCTGGACGCGGACCGCGAGCCGGTCGGGCAGGAACGTCAGGTCGACGCGGACGCCGGCGCCGGGCGCGTGCCGCCGCGCGTTGGTCAGCGCCTCCTGGACGATCCGGTACGCCGACAGCTCCACCGTGGTGGACAGGGCGCGCGGGTCGCCGTGCACGTTGAGGTCGACGTGGCCGCCGGCGCCGCGGTGCTGGTCGATCAGGTCGGGGAGCCGGTCGAGGCGCGGCTGCGGGGAGTTCGCCGCCTCCGGTTCGGGGGTGGCGTCGGCGCGCAGCACGCTGAGCAGCCGCCGCATCTCCACCAGCGCCTCCCGGGCCGTCTTGGCGATCTCGGTGTAGCCGGCGCGGGCCTCGGGCGAGAGGCTGTCCATCGTGTACGGGGCCGTCTCCGCCTGCACAGCGATCATGGAGACGGAGTGCGCGACGACGTCGTGCAGCTCCCGGGCGATGCGGGCGCGCTCCCGCATGACGGCCTGCTCCCGCTGGACGGCGGTGAGCCGGGTGAGGGTCTCGTTGGTGCGCTCGGCGGCCTCGGCCTCCGTCCGGCCCGCGGACTCCACGACGCGCCGCGCGTCCCCGAGCCCGATGGCGGCGAGGACCGCGACGATCGGCGCCGGCCAGGGGATGTCGTCGAGCGTGCCGGTCGCGAGGTAGACGACCCCGAGGGCGGCGACGCTGCCGACCGCGAGGACGCCGGTGGACTGGCGGGGCAGCCGCCGTCCCAGCGCGTACAGCGTGTAGAGGGCCGCGAAGCTGGTCGTGACCAGCAGGATCTGCCCGGTGAGCAGGCTCGCGGCGACCGCGCTGAGCACGACCGCGGCGACGGCGCGCAGGTTCTCCCGGCGCCACACCAGCGGGAACGTCGCCGCGACCGCGAACCCGCCCGCCAGGCTGAGCGGGGAGTCGACGCGCGGCGCCAGCTCCGCCAGCGCCGCGATCGTCAGCGCGAGGCCGGTCAGCGGCGCGAAGTACCAGGCCGACACGACCTCCCGCCACGTGTTGATCCAGCGGGGCAGCGGCGCCGTGTGCCCGGGCGCGGCGCCGGGACCGCCCCCCGCGCCGCCGTTCAGCCGGGCGCCGAGCCTGACCGCGAGCGGCCGCAGGAGCGTGCCGACGCCGGTGAGGATCCACAGCAGCAGTTGCCCGACCCCCGCAACGATGCGGCCGGACAGCCGCCACGCGTGGTGCGCGACGGCTGGGCCGAACCCCGCGGGGTCGGGTCCGGTCCGGGCCTTGTCATCGGTGGTCACCCCTCAATACTGACCGCTGAGGCGGGCCACGGCCTCACCGTGCGGGTGTATGCCGATCGCGGGAGTCCGCCTGGAGTACCAGCCGCGTTCCCTCCTTGAGGGGGACGTGCGGAGGAGTGCCGCGAACGTAGTGTCTTAACCGTGACCGCGACGGTGGCGTCGCCGACGTAGGGGGTTCGGCGGGGCCGCCGCGGTCACACCAGAACCGCCCGGTTTCAGGGGTCCGGGCGGGGAGGCATGGGAAAGCACCTCGCCGGACGGACGCGGCTCGCCTCCTCGGAGGCACTCGCCGGTCTCGCCTGGGCTGGGGTTCGGCCGGCGCCTGCGGCGGCCGCCCGGCGAGGAGTCCCGTGCCCGGCGCGGCCCGTGGAGCGGGCCGCGCGGAGCGTCGAGATCAGGACGACGCGGGCGTCTCCGGCTGAGCCTCCGCCGCGTGCGCGCGGGACGGCTCGTCCAGCGCCGGCTCCAGGTAGATGAGCTTCGCCTCCGGGATCTGCGCCCGGACCCTCGCCTCCGCCGCGTCGATCCCGCGGGCCACGTCGGCCGCCGTGTCGTCGTGGTTGACGGCGATCTTCGCGGCGATGAGCAGCTCGTCCGGGCCCATGTACTCGGTCCTGATGTGGATGAGGTGGTCGACCTCGTCCACCGACTCCAGCGCCTCGATGATCCGCCGCTCGGTCTGCGGGTCGACGCCCTCGCCGATCAGCAGGCTCTTGGTCTCGATCGCCAGGATCGTCGCGACCGCGCCGAGCAGCAGCCCGATCGCCACGGTGCCGACGCCGTCCCAGACGCCGTCGCCGGTGGCCACGGCCATGGAGACGCCGAGCAGGGCGAGGATCAGGCCGACGAGGGCGGCGAGGTCCTCCAGCAGCACCACCGGCAGCTCGGGGGCCTTGGCGCGGCGGATGAACGCCCACCAGGACTGCTCGCCGCGGACCTCGTTCGACTCCTTGATCGCCGTGCGGAACGAGAACGACTCCAGCACGATCGCGATGATCAGCACCGCGAACGCCCAGATCGGGGACTTGACCTCCTCCGGGTGGGAGATCTTGTGGTAGCCCTCGTAGAGCGAGAAGGCGGAGCCGACGGTGAACAGGACGACCGCGACCACGAACGCGTAGAAGTAGCGTTCGCGCCCGTACCCGAAGGGGTGCTGGGGGGTCCGGTCGCGTTCGGACCGCTTGCGGCCGAGCAGCAGCAGCCCCTGGTTCCCGGAGTCGGCCACCGAGTGGATCGACTCGGCCAGCATCGACGACGAACCCGTGAACGCGAACGCGACGGCCTTCGACGCCGCGATCCCGAGGTTGGCGGCCAACGCGGCGACGATGGCCTTCGTTCCACCCTCAGCACTCATCTACGCAATCCTCGCTCTGAGCTCTTGAACGGCAGGCTCGGACGCGGGGTCCACGCCGAGCGCGATAGCCAAGTAAACCGTGACATAGTCGGCCAGCGCGATCAGCGACGCGATCCTCTCCAGCGGATGGTCGCCCTCCGCCCGCATCTCGGTGACCGCCACGCCCCTGTCGCGGGCCAGCGCGGCGGCCGCCTCGGCCCGCCCGCGCGCCCGCGGGTGCTCCCCCGCGTCCCGCAGGGAGACCAGGTGCAGGCCGTGCTCCGGTTCGTCCAGCCGGTCGCGGAAGAAGTCGTCAGTGTCGGCCGGGGAGCCGGCCCGCGCGAAGAAGCCGTCGAACACCGCGACCTGGTTCCGGCCGGCCTCCGGGAGCTCCCCGAAGATCGCCGGGTACTTGGCGTTCTCGTTGAGCTGGCAGCACATCCGGTACGCCGCCGCGACGGACGGCTCGGACGCGCCCCACACGAGCGGCACGTCGCCCGCCAGGTCGAGCGCGAGGCGCTTGGCGGGGTTGACGAACGGCTCGCTGGACGGGCGGCACCGGTGCGCGACGTCCTCCAGCAGCGACGCCGTGGACTCCAGCACCGCGTCGGGGACGTCGGCCAGCCGCAGCGCCCGCGCCGCCAGGAGCAGGGGGACCGTCAGGCCCCACAGCGTGGAGCGCGGCCGCCCGGCGGACCGGACGGGGACGAAGACGCCGCGGCTCCTGCCGGCCAGGTCCGCCAGCGGCGAGTCCTCCCCGCCGACGGCCAGCAGGCGGCAGCCGCGCCGGGCGGCCTCCGCGGCGACCTCCAGGGTCTCCTCGTCGGTTCCCGAGGACGAGACCGCGACGACCAGGTCGGCGGCGCCCACCCAGCCGGGCAGCCGGGGGCCGCGCACCGTCGAGATCGGGACGGCGCAGCCCGTGCCGCACACCGCCGCGAGCACGTCGCCCGGGACCGCGCCGGAGCCGGTGCCGACGACCACGACCGCGCGGGGCCGGCCGTCCTCGCCCAGCCCGGCGACGCCGGCCTCCTCCGCGGCCCGCCGCGCCTCCCGCACCTGGGCCGCCGACGAGGCGACCTGCCGGAGCATGCCGCCGGGATCCGCCGCCTCGGCCGCCTCCGCGCTCTCCAGCCGCGAGGGGTCGAGGGAGGCGCTCACGGGGCGGGGGTCCGGGCCTCGTCCACCAGGAGGACGGGGATGTCGTCGCGCACCGGGTAGGCGTAGCCGCAGGAGCCGGTGCACACGAGCTCGTCGGCCTCCTCGTCGGCGCGCAGGTCGCCGCCGCAGTTGGGGCAGGCCAGGATCTCCAGGAGCCAGGAGTCCAGCTTCATCGTCATGGCAGCGTCACTTCTCCCTTGCAGTCACTTTTCCCTGACCGGTCACTTCTCTCTGACCAGGGCCAGGACCTCGTCGCGGATCGCCGCCATGGTGTCCTCGTCGCCGGCCTCGGCGTTCAGGCGCAGCAGCGGTTCGGTGTTGGACGGCCGCAGGTTGAACCACCATCCGGCGGCGTCGTCGCGGACGGTCAGCCCGTCGAGCTCGTCGACCTCGACGCCGGGCCGCCCGGCGAAGGCGTCCTTGACCTTCGCGGCGGCCGCGGCCTGGTCGTCGACCTCGCTGTTGATCTCACCGGACGCGACGTAGCGGGTGTACTCGCGGAGCAGCTCCGACAGCGGCCCGTCCTGCTGCCCGAGGGCGGCGAGGACGTGCATCGCCGCCAGCATGCCGGAGTCGGCGAACCAGAAGTCGCGGAAGTAGAAGTGCGCCGAGTGCTCGCCGCCGAACACCGCGCCGGTCTCGGCCATCGTCTGCTTGATGAACGAGTGCCCGACCCGCGTCCGGACGGGCGTCCCGCCGTGCTCGGCGATGATCTCCGGGACGGCCCGGGAGGTGATCAGGTTGTGCACGATCGAGGAGCCCGGGTGCTTGGCCAGCTCCCTCGTCGCCACCAGGGCGGTGATCGCGGACGGGGAGACGATCTCGCCTCGCTCGTCCACCACGAAGCATCGGTCGGCGTCGCCGTCGAAGGCGAGGCCGATGTCGGCGCCGGTCTCGCGGACCTTGGCCTGCAGGTCGCGCAGGTTCTCGGGCTCGATCGGGTTGGCCTCGTGGTTGGGGAAGGTGCCGTCCAGCTCGAAGTACAGCGGGACCAGGTCGATCGGCAGGCCCTCGAACACCGACGGGACAGTGTGGCCGCCCATGCCGTTGCCCGCGTCCACGACGACCTTGAGCGGGCGGATGGACGACAGGTCGACCAGCGTCTTGAGGTGGTCGGCGTAGCCCTTGAGGATGTCGCGCCGCGTCACGGCGCCCGGCTCGCCGTCGAAGGCGGGGACCCCGTTCTCGATCATCTGGCGGATCTCGCCGAGGCCGGTGTCGCGGCCGACCGGCCGCGCTCCGGCGCGGCACAGCTTCAGCCCGTTGTACCTGGCCGGGTTGTGGCTGGCGGTGAACATGGCGCCCGGCAGGTCGAGGCTGCCGCTGGCGTAGTAGAGCATGTCCGTGGAGCCGAGCCCGGCCTCGACGACGTCCGCGCCCTGGGACGTGGCGCCGCGCGCGAAGGCCTCGGCCAGCGGCACCGACGACTCCCGCATGTCGTGGGCGGTGACGATCGCGCGGGCCCCGGTGACGCGGACGAACGCCGCGCCGGCCGCCTCGGCGGTCGCGGGGTCGAGCTCGTCCGGCACCACGCCGCGGATGTCGTACGCCTTGAAGATCTTGGCGAGGTCGCCCACTCCTGCTCCCTGTCCGAAGAACCGTGCGCGGAAAACGGCAGGCTCACGAGCCTACCGGGAAGGGCGGGCGCGACCCGCCGCGGCGTCGGACCGGGGACCGGGGCGGAAGGATCGGGACGGGCGGGAGCCCGCGGTCACTCCTGGCCGGGCTGCGTCCCGGCGGGTTCGGAGCGCAGGACGCGCAGGTGGCCTCGGCGGCCGACCTCGGTGCCCTGGCCGACCGGCTCGTGGCCGGACCCGGGCGCGGGCTTGGCGGCCTCGCGGACCGCGTCGGCGAGGGCCTCCAGGTCGTCGGCGCTGGGCTCGGACTCCTCCTCGACGGGGAGCCGCACCAGCTCCCACCCCATGGGGGCGGTGAGCCGTTCGGAATGCTCGGCGCACAGGTCGTAGCAGTGCGGCTCGGCGTACGTTGCGAGCGGCCCCAGGACCGCGGTGGAGTCGCGGTAGACGTACGTGAGCGTGAACACTGCGGGCGCCTTGCAGGCGGTGCGGGAGCAAGTGCGGACGGGGCTCACGATGGCTGACCGTACCTCCCCCCACCCGGCTCCGCCACCACCCCGGCGCACGTGTCGCCGTTACCGGGCGATTTCCTTGGTAACAACTACATTCCGTGATGACTCCCTGCACGGACCGTGCCGGACGGGGCGTGCGTGAGGGTCGCCGCGCCGGCGGAGGTACTCTTGGGGCGTGCGTTCCCGTGTGGCAGGCGTACGGCGCCGCGATCGGCACGGTCGTGGCCTCCGTGGCCCTCTGACGCCCTCGCAGGCGCCGATCTCACGTACCCGCGCGGAACGGTTCGCCGACCTCGTCGACGACGAGGTCCGGCGGCTGGGCGCGCGCTGGGGTCGCGAGCTGGCCCGGGTCGAGTTCGCGGTCGAGGACGTCCCGGGAGTCGACCCGCTGTTCGACGGGCCCGTCCCACTCGGCCAGACCCTTCCCGGCGACGGCGACCGGCCGGTGCGCATCGTCGTCTACCGGCGCCCCGTCGAGGCCCGCGCCGCCGGCGACGCCGAGCTCTCCCAGATGATCCGCGACCTGCTCGTCGAGGAGGTCGCCGACCTGCTCGGCCTCTCCCCCGAGTCCGTCGACCCGAGCTACGACACCCCCGACGACTAGGGCGTGTTTCGAAGTGGGGTGAGCATCGGCGTGTTGTGAGCCGGACGCAGTGAGGTCTCCGGTAGATGGTTCATCGACCAAGAAGAACCCA
>NZ_JBEUPA010000187.1:0-14143 GCF_040492065.1 Actinomadura sp. NPDC000929
GACTACACGGCGTCGACGGGGCTGGCGGGCAAGCTCGCCCTGGAGGTGTACAGCGACGAGGTCGGCATCCGCACAGCGGCGGCGCTGGACGAGCTTGTGTGGGCCGCGGTGGCCGCCGACGCGTCCGGCGACCACCGCGCCCGCCTGGAGATCGCCGAGCGCGCCCGCGCGCTGGAGCCCGCCGCGCCCGGTCCGCGCGCCGAGCTGCTGCTCGCCCACCTCGGCGGCGTCGCGGCCGTGATCCGCGGCCGGTACCGGGAGGCGGCGGAACGCCTCGGGCACGCCGCGCGCCTCGGCGCGGACGCGGCGGACCCGGACGCGCGGTCGTGGGCGGCGCTGTCGGCCCTCGCCCTCGGCGACGGCTCCCGCGCCCGCGCGCTGGCGGCCGAGGCGGTCGCGGCGGCCCGGCGGTCCGGCGACGCGCCCGCCGAGTCGTTCGCGCTGGTGGCCGCCGGGCGCTGCGAGACGCTCCTCGGGCATCCCCCCGCGCCGATCGCCGCCTGCCACGACGGCCTGCGCCTGGCCCGCGCCACCCGCCTGCACGGGCACGCCACGGAGCAGCTCGCCACCCTGGCCCTCACCGCCGCCTTCAACGGCGACGAGGCCAGGACGCGCGAGCTGCTGGACCAGCTCACCGGCGCCGCCGACGAGCGGGGTCTCGCCCGCGCGGCCGCCCTCGGGTCGTGGGCGCCCGCGTGCCTCGACCTCGCCGCGGACCGGCCCGCCGACGCGGCCGCGCGGCTGCGGCTGCCGGGCGGCGCCGGGCTCGCGCACCCGCCGGCGCGGCTCCTGTCCGTCCCCCACCTGGTCGAGGCGCTGGTCCGCACCGGCGAGCACGACCCGGCCGCGGGGGCCTACGAGCACTTCCGCCGCTGGGTGGACGGGATCGGCTCGCCCCCCGGCCCGGAGGCGCTCGGCCGCCGCTGCCTGGGCCTGCTGGCCGGGTGCGACGACGAGGCCGAGGAGCACTTCACCGAGGCCCTGCGCCTGCACGAGGCCGCCGGCGCCGTGTTCGAGCTGGCCCGCACCGAGCTGCTATTCGGGCACCGGCTGCGGCGCGGGCGACGCCCCCGCGCCGCCCGCGAGCACCTGCGCGCCGCGCTGCGCGTGTTCGAGCGCTACGGCGCCGCCCCGTGGACGGGGCGGGCCCGCGCCGAGCTGCGCGCCGCCGGGGAGACCGCGCCGCGGGCGGCGAGCGGGTTCGGCAAGCTCACCGCGCAGCAGGCGCACATCGCCCGGATGGCCGCCGAGGGGGCCACCAACCGGGAGATCGCTGCGCGCCTGCTGCTCAGCCCGCGGACGATCGACCACCATCTCCGCAACGTCTTCACCCGTCTCGGGATCCGCTCGCGCGTCGAGCTGGCCCGGCTGATCCGCTGATCCGGCCGGCCGCCGGGTCAGCGGGCCTGCTCGTACTCCTCCTCGCGGTCCTCGGCCTTGCCGCTGCGGGACGACGAGGAGGACGAGGAAGAGGAGGAGCTCCGCGTGCTCCGGCCGTTCCGGGAGCCCTTGGTCTCCGAGTCCTTGGAGTCCTTGGCGCTCTCGGAGCCCTTCGCGGAGGTGCCGGAGCCGCTGCCCTTACCGGACTTCTCCTCTTCCTCCATGGCCTCCTCGTGCGTCCGGACGACCTCGCTGTCGCGGATCTCACCGCGCCAGCCCTCGATCTCGTCCGCGCGGGTCAGCGAGTTCGTCATCACGTACCGGCGGAAGTGCTTCAGTTCGAGCCGGGCGCGGCGGCCCTGGGCGCGCCACAGGTTGCCCGTCCGCTCCATGAAGCCCTGCGGGTGGTACTCCAGGACGACCAGGACGCGGGTCAGGTTCGGCGACAGCTCGTGGAAGCTCACCGTCCCGTCCACGTGGCCCTTCGGGCCCTTCGAGCGCCACACGATGTGCTCGTCGGGGACCTGCTCGACGATCGTGGACTCCCACGTGCGCGCCGACCAGAAGATCTTGGCCTTCCAGTTCAGCTTGGTGTCGTCGGCCTGGTCGACGCTGACGACCTTCTTCATGAAGGACGGGTAGTCCTGGAACTGCGTCCACTGGTCGTAGACGAGGCGGGACGGCGCACCGATGTCGATGTGCTCGACGATGTTGGTGACCTTCACCTTCTTCCCGCCGCCCTTGCCGCCCTTGCCCTTCTTGCCGCCGGGCAGGACGTCCTTGAGCTTGCCGAATATGCCCTTGCCCTTGCCCTCGGACTGCTCGTCCTTGCCGTCGGCGTCCTTGGCGCCGGCCTTGGCCTCGTCCTTGGAGTCGCTCTTGGCGGCGTTCTCGGCCTCGTCCTTCGCGCCGTTCTTGGAGTCGCTCTTGGCGTCGGAGGCCTTCGCCTGCTCCTGGTCGCCCTGGTCGGAGTCCCGCCCGGCGCGGTTGCCGGCGATGGCCCGGCTCGCCGCGACGGCCGCGCCGGCGCCGAGCAGGACGCCGCCCGCGGTGCCGACGGCCCGGCCGCCCGGGAGGGCCTTGGTGATGGCGCCGATACCGGACGAGCGCTTGCGCCCGCCGATCGGCAGCCTCTTGGCGATCTGGCCGACGGGCAGCTTGCCCATCGGGTTTGCGCGTGCCATGTTCCGCTTCCTCACTTGGGGTTGGTGACGGTCTCGCCGTCGCGGATCTCGCCGCGCCAGCCCTCCACCTCGTCGGGGTGCAGGAGCGCCTGCGTCATCACGTGACGGCGGAAATGCTTCAGTTCCAGCCGCGTCCGGCGGCCCTGGGCCCGCCAGAGGTTGCCCGTCCGCTCGAACAGGCCGACGGGGTGGTACTCCAGGACGAGCAGGACGCGGGTCAGGTCGGGCGTCAGCTCGTGGAAGCTGACCGACCCGTGGGCGTGGCCCTTCGGGCCCTTCGAGCGCCACACGATGTGCTCGTCGGGGACCTGCTCCTTGATCGTCGACTCCCACGTCCGCGCCGACCAGAAGATCTTCGCCTTCCAGTTCAGCCTGGCGTCGTCGGCCTGGTCGACGCTGACGACCTTCTTCATGAAGGACGGGTAGTCCTGGAACCGCGTCCACTGGTCGTAGACCAGCCGGCGCGGCGCCCCCACGTCGATCTGCTCGACGATGTTGGTCAGCTTCCCCTTCCGCCCCCGCCCGAAGATGCCGGCGAGGGTCTCCTTCAGGGCCGTCCAGCCGAAGCTCAGCAGCGCGCGGAAGGGCGACTTGCCCTCCTGCAGCGCCTTGACCCCGGCCAGTGCGGCCTTGGCGAGCGGGCCGGCCTGCTCCGCCTTCGCGGTGAGGTGCCGGACCGCACGGTCGAGCCGCCGTTCGAGCCGGGTGACGAGCCCGGCCGAGGCACGGCGTGCCAGGCGCCGCGCCGAGAGCGCGGCCAGCGCCCCGCCGGCGCCGACGGCCGCGCCCGCGATCGGGCCCGTCCGGAGTTTCATGTCCTGTCCACCTCATCGTCCAACTCGGGTACGGCGCCGGGTTACCCGGTCAAGATGGGGCAAAACAGGACGCAGGCAAGATGCGACACATCGCGGTGCGGTTGGCCGCTCCAGGACGGGGGCCCGCGAGGCCCCCGGAGCGAACACCCGGACGCTCCTGACGGGCGACCAGACCAGCCCAGCGTGGACACCGGACCAGACCGGCGTCTCCGAAACCTCGCATAACGGTTGAGATTCGTGCTTTACGGGCCCCTTGAACTGGTACGGACCAGTGTTTATCTTCTTCCCCACCACGCGCGTTTGTGCTCGGGGGGCGTTCACACCGCGCAGAATCTTTCATGCGCGACAGCCGGAGAAGGCGGGGACAGATGAAACGGCACCTCATGGGCGTCGTCGCCGCGGGCCTGACCGTGGCACTCGGCGTCAGCGGCTGCGGCAAGGGCAGCTCGTCGGGAGGCGACTCCGACGGCAAGACCATCAAGTTCGTCGCCGCGATCTACGACGACAACACCAAACCCTTCTGGGACGCCCTGATCAAGGACTTCGAGGCGAAGAACTCGGGCTACAAGGTCAACCTGGAGATGGTCGACTGGACCCAGATGGACGCCAAGGTGAAGACCTACGTCCAGACCAAGCAGGTTCCGGACGTCCTCAACTACAACGCGTTCTCCGACTTCGCCCGCGACGGCCTCATCTACAAGGCGGACGAGGTGCTGTCGCCGGGCACGCTCGGCGACTTCACGCCGACCTTCGTCCAGCAGGCGCAGTACAACGGCGCGCAGTACGGCCTGCCGTTCATCTCCAGCGCCCGCCTGCTCTTCTACAACAAGGCCCTGTTCAAGAAGGCCGGCATCAGCGACCCGCCCGCCACCTGGGACGAGGTCAGGGCCGACGCCGAGAAGATCAAGAAGGCGGGCGCCACCGGGTACGGGCTGCCGCTCGGCCCCGAGGAGTCCCAGGCCGAGTTCTACTCCTGGGCGATGAACAACGGCGGCGGCTGGGTCGACGCGTCCGGCAAATGGGCGATCAACCAGAAGGCCAACGTCGACACCCTCGCCTTCCTCAAGGACCTCAACAAGTCCGGGCTGACCCAGCCGAACCCGGAGACCACCGACCGCAAGACGGTGTTCAACCAGTTCGCGCAGGGCAAGATCGGCATGGCGATCGGCGGCCCGTTCACCAAGGCCGGATTCATCGACCCGGTGAACAAGGACCTGGAATTCGGCGTCGCGCCGCTGCCGAGCAAGAGCGGCACCGAGCACAACACCCTCGGCGTCATGGACGTCCTCGCCGCGTTCAAGAAGGACGGCGGCAAGAACAAGGAGGCCGTCAAGAAGTTCCTCGACTTCTTCTACCAGAAGGAGAACACCTCGAAGTTCCTCAAGACCGAGGGCTTCCTCCCGGTGACGAAGTCGGCCGGGGACGCGCTCAGCGCCGACCCGTACATGAAGCAGTTCGTGGACGCGCTCCCGACGTCGAAGTTCGCGCCGACGTCCAACCCGGCGTGGTCGGCGGTCGCGGGCGCGGTCAAGCAGGACCTCGGCACCGCCGCCGCGAACGAAGACCCGAAGAAGATCCTGGACAAGATCCAGGAGACGGCGGAGAAGGCCGGCTGAGTGCTGGAGTCCCCGACCGGAGAGCGGGGGGCCGCCGCCTCGACGGCCCCCCGCCCCTCCCTCCTCCGGCGGACCGGACGCGCCCTGGCACCGCTGCCGTGGCTCGCCCCGTCCCTCGCGCTCATCGCGATCGTGGTGCTGTGGCCCGTCATCGAGATGGTCCGCACCTCTCTGCAGAAGATCAGCTCGTCCGGCGTCACGCTCGGCTACCGGGGCGGCGGCAACTACACCGACCTGTTCGGTGAGGACGACCTCGTCCCGGTCGTGCTGCGGACGCTGCTGTGGGTCGCCGGAGTCGTCGTCGTCACGATGGTGCTCTCGCTCGCCCTCGGCCAGCTGCTGAACGCCCGCTTCCCCGGCCGCCGCGTCGTGCGCTGGGCCGTCATCGTCCCGTGGGCGGCGTCGGTGCTGATGACGTCGCTGATCTGGAAGTGGATGCTGGACAACTACTCCGGCCTGGTCAACCGCGTGCTGCTCGACCTGCACGTGATCGACGAGCCGGTGAACTGGCTGGCCCACCCGGGGCAGGCGATGCTGTGGATGATGTGGGTGGCGGTCTTCGTGTCGCTGCCGTTCACCTCGTTCGTCATCCTCGCCGGGCTCCAGACGATCCCCGCCGACGTGTACGAGGCGGCCCGCGTCGACGGCGCCGGGTCCGTGCGCACCTACGTCGCCATCACGCTGCCGCTGCTGCGCCCCGCCGTGCTCATCGCGTCCATCATCAACGTGATCAACGTCTTCAACTCGTTCCCGATCATCTGGGCGATGACGGGCGGCGGCCCCGGCAGCAAGACCGACACCACCAC
Organism: Actinomadura sp. NPDC000929; assembly: GCF_040492065.1. Classification (NCBI taxonomy): domain Bacteria; kingdom Bacillati; phylum Actinomycetota; class Actinomycetes; order Streptosporangiales; family Thermomonosporaceae; genus Actinomadura; species Actinomadura sp. NPDC000929. The sequence goes on from NZ_JBEUPA010000187.1 coordinate 5,802, forward strand.
CACGTTCATGTACAAACTCGCGTTCTACGATCAGAACGTCGGCGAGTCCGGCGCGATGGCGGTCGTGAACTTCGCGCTGATCCTCGTGATGGTGCTGCTGTACCTGCGCGCCGCCCGCTGGCGGGAGGAGGTCCGATGACGCGCCGGATCGTCCTCACGGGCGTCGGCTGGCTGGTCGCCCTCGCGTTCCTGCTGCCCTACCTGCAGATGTTCGTCACCGCGCTCAAGCCCGAGCGCGAGCTGACCAGGTCGCCGGGCACCTACCTGCCCTCGCACTGGACGTGGTCGAACTTCGTGGACGTCTGGTCGGCCGCGCCCGTCTGGACGTACATGCGGGTCTCCCTCACCGTCGCGGCGGCCGCGACCCTGGTCACCCTCGCCTGCGCGATGCCCGCCGCGTACTACACGGCCCGCAACCGCTTCCGGGGGCGCGGGGCGTTCCTGCTGCTCGTCCTGGTCACGCAGATGTTCGCGCCGACCGCCCTGGTGATCGGCATCTACCGGGAGATGGTCGCGCTCGACCTCACCGACACGCTGCTGTCGCTCATCCTGGTGAACGCGGCGTTCAACCTGCCGTTCTGCATCTGGATCCTGCACGGCTACTTCTCCAGCATCCCGAAGGAGCTGGAGGAGGCCGCCTTCCTGGACGGCGCGGGCCGCGTCGGCGCCCTCACCCGCGTCACCCTGCCCATCTCCATGCCAGGCGTCGTCACCGCGATCGTCTACACGTTCATCGCGGCGTGGAACGAGTACATCGTGGCGCTGACCGTCACCGCGTCCCCGGACCGCCGCCCCCTCACCGTCGGGATCCCGTCCTTCGTGACCCAGTACCAGGCGCACTGGCAGTACCTCTTCGCCACGTCGCTGATCGCGATCATTCCGGTCGTCATCCTGTTCGTCTTCATCGAGCGCTACCTCATCGGCGGCCTGACGGCGGGGTCGGTCAAATGACCCTGATCGGCCTGGACGTGGGCGGTACCACGATGAAGGCCGCCCTGTTCGGCGAGGACGCGGGCGGCGAGGAACCGCAGATCCTAGCGAGCGAGTCGCGGCCCACCGACCGGGCCGACCCGGTGGGGGGCGTCCTCGACTTCGCCGCCCATCTCGCCGCCCGCGCCGCGTCCCTGGGCTCCCCCGCCCGCGCGGCCGGCATCGCCCTGCTCGGCATCGTGGACGAGGCGTCGGGCACGGCCGTCCACTCCGCCAACGTGGGGTGGCGGGACGTGCCGATCCGGCGGCTGGCGCGCGAACGCCTCGGCATCCCCGTCGCCATCGGCCACGACGTCCGCACCGGCGGCCTGGCCGAGGCCGTGCTGGGCGCGGGCCGCGGCGCGGGAGACTTCGTCTTCGTGGCCGTCGGGACCGGCATCGCCGCCGCCCTGATCCTGAACGGCGCCCCCTACCCGGGGACGGTCGGCTGGAGCGGCGAGATCGGCCACGTCGTCGTCCGTCCCGGCGGCGAGCCCTGCGCCTGCGGGAACCGGGGGTGCGTGGAGACCTACGCGTCCGCCGCCGCCATCTCCCGCCGCCACGGCGAGGGCGTCCCGGCCGAAGAGGTGATCGCGCGGGCCGGGCGGGGCGAGGAGAAGGCCGGACGGGTCTGGTCGGAGGCGCTCGACTGCCTCGCCGACGGCCTCGCGATGACGACCCTGCTGATGGACCCGGGCCTGGTGGTCGTCGGCGGCGGACTCGCCCGCGCCGGGGACACCCTGCTGGCTCCCCTCGAAGCACGCCTGGCCGCCCGCCTGAAGTTCCGCGACCCGCCGCGCCTGCTGCGCACGCGGCTGGACGACCAGGCGGCCGTCAGGGGCGCGGCGATCCTCGCCCGGCGCGCCCTGGACGGCGGCTAGGGCGATGACGCTCCGTGCGGCGCGTCCCGGGTGAGGATGCGCAGCGCGTCGGCGGAGCCGGCGTCGTTCGGGGTGTAGATCTCAAGCCGGTGGTCGGGGCTGTCGGGCTGGAGCCAGACCTGGTAGGCGACGCTCGCGGCTCCGACGGTGGGGTGCTGCAGGTGCATGTCCCCCACGGTGCAGTCGGCGACCTCACCGGTCGCCCACATGGCCGCGAACTCGTCGCTGCGCATGGTGAGTTCGCCGATGAGTTCGGCCAGCCGGGCGTCGGTCGGGAAACGGCCCGCGGTGAGCCGCAGGTAGGCGACGTGGACGCGTGCGAGTTCGTCCCAGTTGCGATGGAGGCTCCGGGTGAGCGGGTCGAGGAAGAACATCCGCGGGATCGAGGGACGCCGATCCGGCGCGTCCGGCGCGTCGAAGTCGATGTGCTCGGCGAACAGCGCGTGGCCGGCGCGGTTCCACGCGAGCACGTCTCCTCGCCGGCCCAGCACGAGCGCCGGGGTCGCGTCGCCGAGCGTGGCGAGGAGAGCCAGAACGCGCCCGTGCGGCTCCTCCCGGCCGGGGTCCGACAGTCCGGGGGCGGTGGACTGCCGAGCGAGGTTGCGCAGGTGCGCGGTCTCCACCTCGTCGAGTCGCAGCACCCTTGCCAGGGCATTGAGCACTTGGTCCGAAGCTGTTTCCGCCTGTCCCTGCTCCAACCGGGTGTAGTACCCGGGGCTGACTCCGGCGAGCTGGGCCAGTTCTTCGCGACGCAACCCCGGGACCCGCCGAGAGGTGCCGTAGGTGTGCAGTCCGATCTCGGCCGGGGTGATTCCATCACGCCGGTTCTTCAGGAACGTTCCCAGGCTCTCCACGCCATGGAGCGTATGCACGCCGCGGCGGGCGTGGGTGCACCTGCTGGGTCTACCCAGAGCAAGGGGATGGCCGTCCGACGCGGCGGCCCTGAGCGTGGACGACATGTATCAACAGCACGCGAGTACGCCGGGTGCACGGGCCTGGCTTGGTCTCCTTGTCGTCCTGGGGCCGGTACTGCTGGTCTCGATGGACGGGTCGATCCTCTTCCTGGCGATGCCCCGGATCAGCGGAGCACTGGCGCCGACGGCCGAGCAGGCCCTGTGGATCCTGGACGTCTACGGCTTCGCCGTCGGATCCCTGCTCATCGCGTTCGGCGACCTCGGCGACCGATACGGCAGGCTGCGGCTCCTCATGATCGGCACGGCGGTCTTCGGGCTGGCGTCCGCGGCCGCGGCGTTCGCCCCCGACGCGGGACTGCTCATCGCCGCTCGTGCGCTGATGGGCGTCGCCGGGGCCACCCTGCTCCCCTCCGCCCTGGCGGTGGTGAGCGAGCTGTTCGCCGACCCGCGGCGCCGCGCACAGGCCATCGGAATCTTCGCGGCCGCGTTCGCCGCCGGCTTCGCCATCGGCCCGGTCCTCGGTGGCGTGCTGCTGGAGAGCTTCTGGTGGGGATCGGTGTTCTTGGTCAACCTTCCCGTCGTCGCCGTGTTCCTGGTCCTCGCGCCAGTCCTGCTCGGTGAGGTCCGCGCGACTCGGCCCGGCCGCGTCGACGTCACCAGCGTCGTGACCTCCGCTGCCGGCCTGCTGCTCGCGATCTACGCGCTGAAGCGCGTCGCGGCCGAAGGTCTCTCGCTCCTCCCCGTCCTGGCGGCCCTGACCGGAGCGGTTCTTCTGGTGTGGTTCGCGACCCGGCAGCGGCGCCTGCGACATCCACTGATGGATTTCTCCCTGTTCGGTGACCGCACCTTCACCGTCGCGATCGTCACCGGGCTGCTGCCCCTGGCGGCATGGTCCGCGACCGCCTACCTGGCGGGCGTCTACCTCCAGTCGGTCTTGGGCCTTGCGGTCCTGCACGCCGCCCTGCTCGCCCTACCCGGAGCCGCGGTGCTCACCCTCACCTGCATCATCACGCCGGCCGTGGTCGACCGCATCGGCAAACGCACCACCCTGCTCGTCTGCCATCTCTCCATCGCCGCCGGGCTGCTGCTCCTGCTCCCCACCACCGTCCACGGTGGCGCCGGCTGGTACATCGCCTCCACCGTCGTCGCGGGAGTCGGCTACGGCCTCTCCTTCGCCCTCGTCGCGGACACCGCCGTCGGCGCGGTCCCGCCGGAGCGCGCCGGCGCGGCCGGAGCCATCGCCGAGACCAGCAACGAGATCGGCAACGCCCTCGGCATCGCGCTCCTCGGCTCGCTCGCCGCACTCGTCTTCCGGCTCCAGGGCCCGGCCTTCGCCCCGACCCTCGGCGAGACACTCCAGATCCCGGAACTGACGGCCACTCAGGCCGACGATGCGAAGTCCGCCTTCGTCGTCGGACTGCACGCGGCGGTCGCCGTGGCGAGCCTCCTGCACGTCGTCCTCGGCGTGCTCGCATCTCGCTGGCTGCCCAGACAGAGCAAGAGCAATTCGTCGCCCTCCCCAGGCGCGCCCGCCGATCTCGCGGAGAGGGAGGCGCGCTGAGCCAGGCCGGCCCTAGTCCGCTTCGACGAGCCTAGCGAGGTTGTCCAGGGCCATTCGCGTGCCGGTCTCGTTGTCGGCGGCGGGCACCGCGTCGGGCATGCCCTCGTGCACGACGAGAACCTCCGTGCCCCCATCGACCTCGGTGAGCGTCGTGGTCATCGTCATCTCGCCCTGGAAGGCGGGATCGCCGGTCTCGAACTCGAACACCTCGACCACGCGCTCGCCGGGCACGAGCTCCGCGAACCGCCCGTGGTAGGTGTCGGTGCGCGCCGACGACTTGCCGGCGCCGGTCGGCGCGTCGTAGGTGAGCGAGATCCGGAACGCGCCGCCCTCGCGGGCGTCGAACTCGTGCACCTCGCCGGTCATGCCGTCCGGCACCCGCCATCTCCTGATCGCGTCCGCGTCGACGAGCGCCCGGTAGACGTCCGAAGGACGGGCTTTCACGTGCCGCGACACCCGCGTCGAGTACATGCGCCGACCCTATCCGCAGGGTGTGTCAGGACACGTGGCGAGCCGGGCGGCCGGTTCAGGGGCGGCGGGCGCGGAAGGCGCGCCGGTAGTCGGTCGGCGGGACGCCGACGTGCCGGGTGAAATGGCGCCGCAGGTTCGCGGCCGAGCCCAGGCCGCTGCGGCGGCTCACCTGGTCGACGGGCAGGTCGGTGGATTCGAGCAGGGCGCGGGCGCGGCCGAGGCGCTGGTCGAGGAGCCACCGGGACGGGGTGGTCCCGGTGTGGGCGGTGAAGCGGCGGGCGAACGTCCGCGGGCTCATCCGCGCCCGCCGGGTGAGGTCCGTGACGGTCAGCGGCTCGTCCAGGCGCGCGGCGGCCCACTGCAGGACCGGGCCCAGCCCGTCCCCGTCGGTGCGGGGCACGGCGAGCTCGACGTACTGGGCCTGGCCGCCGGGGCGGTGCGCCGGGACCACCATGCGCCGGGCGACCTGGTTGGCGACGTCCGCGCCGAGGTCACGGCGGACGATGTGCAGGCACAGGTCGAGCCCGGCGGTGCGTCCGGCGCTGCTGAGCACGTCCCCCTCGTCCACGTAGAGCACCGAGGCGTCCACCCGGACCCGCGGGTACCGGCGCTGCAACGTGCCGGCGAACATCCAGTGGGTGGCGGCGGACCGTCCGTCCAGGATCCCGGCGGCGGCGAGGGCGAACGCGCCGGTGCACAGCGACACGATCCGCGCGCCGGCGCGGTGCGCGGACGCGAGCGCGGCGGTCAGCCCGGGCGGCACCGGGCGGTCGGACTCCACGTGGACGTACGGCAGCGCGGGGACGACCACCATGTCGGCGCCGGCCAGGCCGTCGAGCCCGTGCCCCGCGCCGAGGGTGAAGCCGAACTCCAGGCGCACGTCCCCCGGCTCGGTCGAGCACAGCCGCAGGCCGTACCACGGGACGTCCGGGTCGGCCCGCGCCGAGCGGAAGACCTGGCAGGCGATCCCGACCTCGAAGAACGGCATGTCGTCGAGCAGGACGAGGGCGACGGAGGCGCGCGTCATAGCCGCCCAACTTATGGCAGAAAGCGTGCGCATGTCGGCAGATCAGCCACTCGTGGCCGCCGCGCCGGGCTGCGACCGTGGAGGCCCGCCCCCCCCCGAACGAAGGAAACGAGCCATGTCCGAGGCCCCCGGCGCCGCGCCGGCCCCCGCGGCGGACCTCCGCTGCTCCGTCGTCGAACTGCGGCAGTACACCCTCCGGCCCGGGGCCCGGCCCGTCCTGACCGATCTCTTCGACCGCGAGTTCGTCGAGACCCAGGAGGCCGCCGGGATGCGCGTCATCGGGCAGTTCCACGACGAGGCCGACCCGGACCGGTACGTGTGGCTGCGCGGCTTCCCCGACATGGAGGCGCGGAAGGCGGCGCTCACCGCCTTCTACCTGGAGGGCGCGGCGTGGAGGGAGCACGGCCTGGCCGCCGCCGCCACCATGGTCGACTCCGACGACGTCCTGCTGCTGCGGCCGGTGGGGCCCGGCTCCGGCTTCCCGCCCGCGGACGGGCGGCCGCCGGTCGGAGCGGCGCCTCCCGAGTCCCGGGTCATGGCGACGATCCTGCATCGCGGAGCACCCGTCGACGCCGCGTTCGCGGCGCACTTCGACGCCACGATCGCACCGTTCATGGCCGGTCTCGGCGCCGCTCCCGTCGCCCGCTTCCAGACCGAACCGGCCGAGAACACCTTTCCCCTCCTCCCCGTGCGGACGGGCGAGAACGTCTTCGTCTGGTTCGCGGTCTTCGAGAACGCCGCTCACCTGCGCGACCACCTCGACCGGCTGGCCCGGTCACCGGAGTGGACCGAGCGGCTCCTGCCCGCCCTCGCCGCGGACTCCGCGGCGCCACCGGAACGGCTGACCCTGGCCCCCACCGCCCGCTCCGCACTCCGCTGAGGCCAGCAGCTGATCTTGACATCGTCGGCCCGCCCCGGGAACGATCGCCCGCAGGGGTGGCAGCACGGAGGTCACCCGTCGGAGCAACGAAAAGGACCTGACATGGCCGACCAAGATAAGAACTACCACTACCAGGAGGGCCTGTCCCCCGAGGCCAACGCGACCCTCGCCATCCAGTACGCGATCGATGAGGCGCCGAAGAACGGCGGTACGGGCGTCGTCAACATCGTCGACGACAGCGGCAAGGTCTCGCAGACGTCCCTCCACAACACCCCGGAGAACCTGGCACAGACCCTGAAGGACCAGGGCAAGCAGTAATCGCTGCCAGGCGACCCTGAACGTAGGCGCCCCGGTGACGGCATCACGCCGTCGCCGGGGCGCCCATTCGTGGGATCACCCCGCGTGATTCGTCCGGGTGCAAGCCGCGCGGCATGGACGTTCCAGCACGAGGCGTTCGCCCGCCACCCCCAGAACGGTCGGCCGGCCGGTGGGCGGGCCGTCCGGCTTGTAGTGTTCTCGGCGTGTTCATGGGGCGAGACCGCGAGCTCGACCACCTCACCGGGCTGCTCAGGGACGCCCGCGCCGGGCGGAGCAGGACCGTGGTGGTCCAGGGCGAGGCGGGGATCGGCAAGACGGCCCTGGTCGAACAGGTCGCGGCGGCCGCCGGGGACATGCGGGTGCTCCGCGGGATCGGCGTCGAGTCCGAGAGCGAGCTCGCGTTCGGCGGGCTGCATCTGATGCTGCACCCCTACGGCGACCGGTTCGACGCCCTGCCCGAGCAGCAGGCGGCGGCGCTGCGGTCGGCGTTCGGCCTCGGCGCGGGCCCGGCGGGCGACCGCTTCCTGATCGGCGCGGCCACGCTCACGCTGCTGTCGGAGCTGGCCGCCGACCGCCCGCTGGTGTGCCTGGTCGACGACGCGCAGTGGCTGGACACCGCGTCGCTGGACGCCCTGCTGTTCGCCGCCCGCAGGCTCGGCGCCGACCCCATCTCCATGATCTTCACGGCCCGGGACGGCGCCCGCCCCTTCCCCGACCGCGGGCTGGAGGTGCTGCGGCTGACCGGCCTGGACCGCGGGGCCGCCGAGGACCTGGTGATGGCGCACGCCCCCGGGCTGACCGTGCCGGTGCGCGAGCGCCTGCTGGACGAGGCGGCCGGCAACCCGCTCGCGCTCATCGAACTGGGGAACGCCCTGCGGTCGCGGCCCGCCCGCCCCGCCGGGCCGCTGCCGGTGGGCGGCCGGGTGCAGGAGACGTTCCGGCGCCGGCTGGCCGAGCTGCCGGACGCCACACGCCGGCTGCTCCTGGTGGTCGCCGCCGACGGCACCGCCGACCTCGGCATCGTGCTGCGCGCCGGGGACGCGCTCGGCCTGACGCCCGCCGACCTCGGGCCCGCCGAGGAGGCCGGGCTCGTGGTCCTGGACGGTGGTGAGGTGCGGTTCCGCCACCCGCTCATCCGCGCCGTCACCTACCAGGACGCGGCGCACCACCGGCGGATCGACGTGCACGGCGCCCTGGCGAGCGTGCTGCCCGGAGACGAGCACGCCGACCGGCGCGCCTGGCACTTGGCGGCGGCCGCGACCGGCCCCGACGAGCGCGTCGCCGCCGAGCTCGAACGGGTCGCGCACCGCGCCGAGCTGCG
>NZ_JBEUPA010000188.1:0-14042 GCF_040492065.1 Actinomadura sp. NPDC000929
GCCATGCGCGCGGCGACCTCCGGGTCGCCGTCCCGCCCGGCCGCGGACGCCTCGGCGAGCAGGCCGCGCAGCCGCTCGCGCGGCACGCGGGCCTCGAACGCCTCCGGGAACCGGCACGCCGTCTCCACCGCCCGCGCCAGGTCGATCGCCCGGCCGCGGTCGTCCCCGGCGCCGCGCGCCCGCTCGGCCGCCTCCAGCAGCAGGTCGAACACGTGCTGGTTGGACGTGGTGCTGACGTGCGCGCATCCGGCCCCCGCCCGCAGCTCCCGCGCGGCCGAGCCGGGGTCCGGCGCGAGGGCGGCGGCGGTCCGGTGGTGCGCGAAGGACTCCAGCAGGTTGCGGCGGGCGAACGTCAGGTGCGCCAGCGCGCTCGCCAGCCGGTACGTCGCCTCGTCCGGGCGGGGGCGCGACGCCAGCGCGGCCCGCAGGTCCGCGGCCATGGCGTCGAAGTCGTCCCGCCACCCCGGGTCGCCGAGGCGGCCCTCGGCGGCGGACGCCGCTGCCGCCGCCCACCGCAGGTGGCGGGCCCGCGTCCCGTCCTCCTCCCCGGCGTCGGCCAGCCGGGCGAGCGCGAAGGCCCGGACCGTCTCCAGCAGCCGCCACCGGCCGGTCCGGCCGCGCACGTGGACCACGAGGCTCTTGTCCACGAGCCGGCCGAGCAGGTCCGCGACGCCCGCGCGGTCCGCGCCCCCGCCGTCCCCGCCGTTCCCGCCCACGGCCGCGGCCGCGTCGATGTCGAAGGCCCCGGCGAAGACCCCGAGCCGCCGGAACAGCGCACGCTCCTCGTCCGCGAGCAGGTCGTGGCTCCAGGACAGCACCGCGCCGAGGGACCGGTGCCGCTCCTGCCCGCCCCGGCCGCCGGAGAGCAGCCGCAGCGCGTCCTCCAGCGCGGCGAGCAGCCCGGTCGCGCCGAGCGACGCCGCCCGGGCCGCGGCCAGCTCGATCGTCAGCGGCATGCCGTCCAGCCGGGCGCACAGCTCCGCGACCACCTCGGGCTCGGCCGCGAACCCCGGATCGGCGGCGAGCGCGCGGTCCCGGAACAGCCTCTCGGCGTCGGAGCCCAGGGACAGCGGCGCCACGGGCACGCAGCGCTCCCCCGGGACGCCGAGCCGCTCGCGACTCGTCACGAGCACGCGGGTGCCCGGGCAGGCGGCGAGGACGCGCCCGGCGAGCGCGGCGGCCTCGTCGGCCAGGTGCTCGCAGTTGTCCAGGACGAGCAGCGACCGCCCGGTTCCGAGGCGCGCGGCGACCGCCTCCTCCAGCGGCTGGTGGGAGCCCTCCGTCACCCCGAGCGCGGTCGCGACGGCCCTGGCCGCGAACCCGGCGCGCACCGGGACGAGGTCCACGAACGCGCCGCCCGACGGGAACAGCGCGGCGGCGTCGCCGGCGACCACCGCCGCCAGCCGGGTCTTGCCCACGCCGCCCGGCCCGAGCAGAGTCACCAGCCGGGCCTCCTCCAGCGCGGCCAGCAGGGCGGCGCGCTCGGCGTCCCGTCCCACGAACGTCGTGCCGGAGACCGGGAGGCCCGCGACGCGCCCGGGGTCGCGGGCCCCGGAGCCGGCCAGCTCCGCCAGCGCCCACCGGTCCGGAACGCCGTACTTGCGCAGCAGCGACGACACGTGGCTCTCGACGGTCCGCACCGAGATGTGCAGGCGGCGGGCGATCTGCGCGTTGGACATCCGCGCGCCCAGGGCGGCGAGGACCTCGGCCTCCCGCTCGGACACGTGCTCCACCGCGACCCCTTTCCGTGGCGTCGTCCGTGGTGCTCTGCGGGCGCCACGGATGACGGCGGACCTCCCCGGCGCCGAGGCTGGAGGCGACCCGGTACGAGGAGGACGGCATGACCACCCTATGGTCTGAGCTGCTGCAAACCGCGCGAACCGCCACCGACCTGGACGTCCTGACCGCCGCCGTGCGCGCGGCGATCGCCCGCGGCGCCGACTGGCAGGACACCGCCGAACGCGTCGCCGGCGCGCTGCGCGAGCAGCTTCCGTCGCCCGGTGAGCTGCTCCGTCCCGACCAGCTCGCCGGGGAGCCCGGCACCTCCAGCGGCCACCGGCTGCACGTGGAGCCGGACGGCTCGTTCTCCATGACGGCCATCGTGTGGCAGCCCGGCGCGGTGACCCGCGTCCACGACCACGTCGCCTGGTGCGTGTTCGGCGTCCTGGCCGGCGCCGAGCACGAGGACCTCTACACCCTCTCCGACGACGGCGCCGCCCTGATCGGGGCGGGCGCGAACCCGAACCCGGCGGGCGAGGTCAGCGGCTTCGCGCCGCCCGGCGACATCCACCGCGTCCGCAACCTCGGCGACACCACCGCCGTCTCCCTGCACATCTACGGGACGGACCTCGACCGCGTCGGCTCCAGCGTCCGCCGCTTCTACGACCTGCCGGTCCGGGACTGAGCCGGGCCCGGCCGGGGCCGCGCTCAGCCGAGGACGAAGGGGACCCGCGCGGCGAGATCGCCCAGCTCGGCCTTCTCCGCGGCGGTCGGCGCCCGGCGTCCGGTGCCGACCAGCAGCGCGTCCCGGTCGGAGAACGCGGCCGGGAAGGGGGCTCCGGCGATCCGCTCCAGCAGCGCGCGGGCCGCCGCGAGGGTCTCGGCGGGCGGCTCGGGGCCCTCCGGCAGGTGCGCGATCAGGTCGAGGTGGTGCAGCGTCCACTCCATCACGTACGCGGACAGGTAGTCGCCGACGGTCAGGACCTCGTCCTGCGTGCCGACGCGGGCGGCGGGATCGGCGAGCCCCGGCGCGCGACCCGCGGCCGAGCCGACGTCGTCGAGGTGGAACCTGAGCAGCCGGGGCTCCCCGTAGGCGGCGGCCAGCCGAGGGATGAGCGCGTCGAGCGGGTCGTCGCCCGTCGGGGGCTCGACGAGCTTCCAGTAGGTGGCGGCGTCCACGGTCGGTTCGGCGCCGGCGGGGGTGACCAGAGTGATCAGGACGTCCTGGGCGTCGATGACCAGGTGGCACACGAGGTCCCGCACGAGCCAGCCGGCGCAGCCGGACGGGCGCGCGAAGTCCTCGTCCGGGAGGCCGGCGACCGCCGCGAGCAGTGCCGTCCACGAGCGCGAGAAGTGGTCCACCTCCGGCACGGTAATGCCGCGCCGCGACGGCGGACAAGCGGGTTCGGACCGTCCTAGACGGCGGTCGCCGGTGCGGCCGTCCGGGCCTCCAGAGCGCGCACGACCGCGGCCATGTCGGCCTCGCCGTGCCCCAGCGCGGCGGTCTCGCCGTAGAGGGCGTGGCACGCGTCCAGCAGGGGCGAGGCGAGCCGCGCGGCGCGGGCGGCCTCCGCGATGAGGCGGTTGTTGTCCAGGACGTTCGCGATGGACGCCTGGACGGAGAAGTCGCGGTCGAGCAGCTTGCGGGCCTTGGCGCGCGACACGGTGCTGGCCATCGGGCCGGCGTCGAGCACCTCCAGCAGCCGCCGCCCGTCCAGGCCGTGCCGCTCGGCGAAGTGGAACGCCTCCGCCAGCCCGGTGACCATGGTGATCAGGTACAGGTTGACGGCGAGCTTCATCTGGAGGGCCTGCGGGACCGGCCCGCAGACGAACACCTCGCCGCACATGGGGCCGACCAGGGGACGGACGGTCTCGACGGCGGACGGCTCGCCGGCGAGCATCGCGATGAGCTCGCCCGCCTCGGCCGGGCCCCGCGAACCGGACACGGGCGCCTCGACGTACCGTCCGCCGGCGGCCCGGACGTCGGCTTCGAGGCCGCGCGAGTAGCCCGGCGACGTCGTCCCCATGTGGACGACGACCCGTCCCCGCACGTTCGCGGCGAAGCCGGGGGCGCCGCGTCCCAGCGCGGAGTCGATGGCGGGGCCGTCGGCGAGCATGAGGAACACCACGCGGGTGCGGCGGAGGACGTCGGCGGGGCTTCCGGCGACCGACGCGCCCGCCGCGCGCAGCGGCTCGCTCTTGGCGGCGGTCCGGTTCCAGACGACGAGGCCGGTGCCCGCCCGGACGAGGTTGAGCGCCATGGGCCGCCCCATGACGCCGAGGCCGAGGAAACCGACGTCGCTGTCCACCATCGCCTCCAGAGCTTGCGACTTATGACAGTGGTCATGATAATGGCGCAGGTAAATAGGGCAATAGCCTGCGACATTTTCACGGAGGAGGCGATCGTGGCGACCGGCGAGCGGGGCCCGCGGGAGCGGATGGTCTTCAGCGCGGCGCAGCTCATCCGCCGCGACGGCGTCACCGCGACCGGCCTGCGCGAGGTCGCCGAGCACGCCGGGGCGCCGCGCGGCTCGCTCCAGCACTACTTCCCCGGCGGCAAGGAGCAGCTGGTCAACGAGGCGGTCGAGTGGGCCGGACGCTATGCGAGCGACCGGATCGCCCGTTTCATGGCCGCCATGGCGCGTCCCACGCCGGGCCGGCTCTTCGCCGCGATGGTCCGCCAGTGGACCGACGAGTTCGAGGCGGCGGGCTTCGACCGCGGCTGCCCCGTCGCCGCCGCCACGGTCGACTGCGCGGACTCCGCGGCGTCCACCCGGACCGCCGCGGCCGCCGCGTTCGCCGCCTGGCGGCGGCCGATCGCCCGCGAGCTGACCGCCATGGGCGTTCCGCCCCGAAGGGCGACCGCGCTGGCGACCCTGATGGTCAGCTCCCTGGAAGGCGCCATCCTCCTGGCCAGGGCCGAGCAGAGCGTCCGACCCCTGCGCGCCGTCGCCAGGGAACTGGCCCCCTTCCTCGACTCCTGCGCCGCCGAGGACCCCGCCTGACCTCCCGCGCCTCAGCCCGTCATGACGCCGGGGCGGCGGGTCCGGAAGTCGATGACGCCGACCCAGGCGGGGCGCAGGGCGATGCGGGCCATGCGGGTCTCGGGGTGGTCGGCGCCGGCGACGTAGCCCGCGCCGCCCTCCTCGCCCAGGAACCGGCGGGCCGCCTGCGCCTGCTCGGGCACCATGCCGTCCACCTCGGTGACCGAGACGCGGCCGCGCAGCAGGAGGACCTCCGGGGGCTGCGTGTCGGTGTCGATGCTCACGGCGACGTCGGGACGCTCGCGGAGCGCGCGGATGCGGGCTGCCGGGCGCAGGATGCCCATCGGCGGGCAGTGGACGTAGGTCGCCATCACCAGCTCCTCGCCGGTCCAGGTGAACCAGGACGACATGATGCGGGGCGTCCCGTCCACGGCCGTGAAGGCGAGGCGGGCCGGGATCGTGGAGTGGAGCAGGCGCTGCGCGACGTCGGTTTCGAGCAGGCGCACGTCGCCCTGGGGAAGGTCCATGGTCATCTCCTTGTAGCGGTCGGAGGAGATGACCGCGGACGGCGGGGAAACTCATCGCCGCACGGCGAGATCCATCGTCGGGTAGTCGGTGTAGCCGGTCGCGGCGCCCGTGTACATGAGGTGCCGGTCCTGGACGGGGTTCAGCGGCGCGCCGAGGCGGAGGCGCTCGACGAGGTCGGGGTTCGCCAGGAAGGGGCGGCCGAGCGCGACGAGGTCGGCGCCCGCGGCGACGAGGCGGGCGGACTCCCGCGCGACGTGCTCGGTGGTGACGTCGGGCAGCTTCGGGTTGGCGATCAGCGTTCCCCGCCACATGCGGCGGATCGTGTGGAGGAGGGCGCTGTCCGGGTCGGCGTGGACGACGTGCAGGTAGGCCGGGGAGATCTCCGCCAGGGCCCGGACGAGGGCCGGGTAGACGTCGTCCTGGTCGTCCTCGTGCATGGCGTTGGCGGTGACTCCGGGCGAGATCCGCACGCCGACGCGGTCCGGGCCGATGGCGCCGGCGACGGCGCGGGTCACCTCGGCCGTGAAGCGGATGCGCGCCTCGGCCGGGCCGCCGTAGGCGTCGGTGCGGCGGTTGGTGGCGCGGGACAGGAACTGGTGCAGCAGGTAGCCGTTGGCGGAGTGCACCTCCACCCCGGCGAAGCCCGCCTCGACGGCGTTGCGGGCGGCGGCCGCGAAGTCGTCGACGGTGGAGCGGATGTCGGCGGCGGTCATCTCCCGGGGGACGACGGCGGCCCGCGGCCCGGACGGGGTGTGGATCGTGTCCGGGAGCGGGACGGGCGACGGCGCCACCGGGCGCAGGCCGCTGTTGTCGGGGTGCCCGACCCGTCCGCCGTGCTGGAGCTGGAGGAACATCCGTCCGCCCGCGTCGTGGACGGCGCCGGTGACGCGCCGCCACCCGGCCACGTGGGCGGGGGCGTGGATCCCGGGGATGTTCGGGTACGTCTGGCCGACGGCGTTCGGGGTGGCGGCCTCGGCGATGATCAGTCCGGCGGTGGCGCGCTGCGCGTAGTAGGTCGCCATGAGGTCGGTCGGGACGCCGGCGGCGTCCGCGCGGTTGCGGGTCATCGGGGCCATCACCAGGCGGTTGGGGAGGACGAGTCCGCCCAGGCGGGCCGGTTCGGTGAGCGCGGTCTCCATTGCCTTGTCCTTTCAGCGGTGTGCGGGGAAGCCGTGGGTCCGGGCGGCGAGGACGACCGCGAGGACCGGCGCGAGGAGCGCGAGGGTGCTCCAGGCGAGCGAGGTCGAGCCGGCCAGGTGCAGCAGGACGCCTCCGGCGATCCCGCCGCCGGCCATGGCGACGTTCCAGAGGGTGACGAGCATGGCCTGCGCCGCGTCGGCGGCGTCTCCGCCCGCGTCTCCCGCGGCGGTCTGGAGCAGGGTGGGCGCGCCGCCCCATCCGAGGCCCCACAGCACCACGGCGGCGTAGACGAGGGCGGGGGCGTCCGCCCACAGCGCGAGGACGGCGGCGGCAGCGGCGACCAGCAGCGTCCCGGCGACCATGAGGGGGCGCAGGCGGCGGTGGATGTGCGCGCCGACCACCCAGATGCCGGCCAGGGACGCCGCCCCGAAGGCCAGCAGGACGAGGTCGGTGGACGAGCCCATGCCGAGCCCGTCGAGGATCGCGGCGATGTAGGTGTAGAGGATCGTGTGGGCGAGGACGAACACGAGCGTCACGAACAGCACGGCCGCGACCCCCGGGACGCGCAGGACGCTCGCGCCGCCCGTCCGCTCCCCCGCGCGGCGGCCGGGGAAGTCCGGGACGGACACGGTGATCCAGCCGAGCAGGACGACGGTCAGCCCGGTCATGGTCAGGAACGCCGCCTGCCAGCCCAGCGCCGCGCCGAGGAACGTCCCGGCGGGGACGCCGAGGGAGAGCGCGACCGGGATTCCGGCCATCGCGACGGCGATCGCGCGCCCCTCCAGGTGGGCGGGCACCAGGCGGCGGGCGTATCCGGCCAGCAGCGCCCAGGCGAGACCGGCCGCGACCCCGGCCGCGAACCGGGCCGCCATGGTCACCGCGTAGTGGGTCGACAGCGCCGTGACGGTGTTGGCGACGGCGAACCCGGCGACGGTCGTCAGCAGGAGCCGGCGGCGGCGCCATCCGGCGGTGGCCGCGGTCAGCGGGACGGCGGTCAGCGCCGTCCCGATCGCATAGATCGTCACGGTCTGCCCGGTGGCGGACTCGCTCGCGTGCAGGCTCGCGCTCATCGCGGGCAGGAGCCCGGCGGGCAGCGTCTCGGTCAGGCTCGTGATGAAGACCGCCGTCGCCAGCGCCAGCAGCGCCGGCAGGGGCAGGCCCCCGTCGGACGTTTCGTCCGGAGCGGTCGCACTCTCCGCGGTTCGCATGCCGCGACTGTGCCGGGCGGCGCTTCGGATGCGCTGACGGTCCGCTGACGGCCGGCGGACCGCCGCCGAGTAGCGTGCTGGCATGCGGTTTGGCGTGCTCGGTCCGCTCATGGTGCGGGACGGCGACGGGGCGTCCGTCCGGATTCCGGAGGCGAAGGTCCGGGCACTGCTCGCCTGCCTGCTGGTCCACGAGGGGCGGCCCGTCTCCGCCGACCGCCTCGTCCACGACCTGTGGGGCGACGACCTGCCCGGCAACCCGGCGAACGCGCTCCAGGCCAAGGTCTCCCAGCTGCGGCGCGTCCTCGGCCGCGACCGCGTGGTCCGCGAGGCGCACGGGTACCGGCTCCGCCTTGACGGGCCCGACGACGAGATCGACGCCGACCGGTTCCGCGCGCTGGCGGCGCGGGCCCGCACGCTGGACGCTCCGGCGGAGCGCGCCGCCCTGCTGACCGAGGCGCTGGGCCTGTGGCGCGGCGCCGCGTTCGCCGACTTCGCGGACGAGGAGTTCGCGCGCGCGGCGGCGGACCGCCTGGCCGACCAGCGCCTGGCCGTCCTGGAGGAGCAGGCCGAGGCGCGACTCGACGCGGGAGAGCACCTCCTGCTCGCCGGGGAGCTCGCCGGCCTGGTGGACCGCCACCCGCTGCGGGAGCGGTTGCGGGCCGTGCAGATGCGCGCGCTGTACCGCGCGGGACGGCAGGGCGAGGCGCTCGCCGCCTACGCCGGGTTGCGCAAGGTGCTGGCGGACGAGCTCGGCCTCGACCCGAGCCCCGAACTGGCCGCGCTGCACGAGGCGATCCTGCGGCAGGACGCGTCGCTCGCCCCGCCGGAACCGGAGGCGCGGTCGAACCTGCCCGTCCCCCTCACCGGACTGGTCGGCCGGGACCGCTGCCTGGACGACGTCGCGCGGCTCCTCGGCACGGCGCGCCTGGTGACGCTGACCGGCCCCGGCGGCGTCGGCAAGACGCGGCTCGCGCTCGAAGCCGCCGCGCGCCTCGCCGGGGACGCCTTCCCGGACGGCGTCTGGCTCGTCGAGCTCGCCGCCCAGCGTGGGGACGCCGCCGGGCTGGCGCAGGAGATCTCGGCCGTGCTCGGGCTCCGCGACGACATGCCGCCCGGCGTCCCGGCGGCCGGAACGTCCGGGAGCGGCGGCGGAAGCGTGGAACGGCTGGCGGCGGCGCTGCGCGGCCGGCGGCTGCTGCTCGTCCTCGACAACTGCGAGCGGGTGGTCGACCCGGCCGCCGAACTGGCGGAGCTGCTGCTGCGCGGTGCGGCGGGCCTGCGGATCCTCGCCACCGGCCGCGAGCCCCTCGGCCTGACGGGCGAGACGGTGTACCTGGTCGAGCCGCTCCGGGAGGACGACGCCGTGCGGCTGTTCGCCGACCGCGCCGCGGCGTCCGCTCCCGGCTTCTCCCTGGACGCCGACCGGGCGGCGGTCGCGGAGATCTGCCGCCGCCTCGACGGCGTCCCCCTCGCGCTGGAACTGGCGGCGACCCGCGTCCGCGCCCTCGGCGTGCGGGAGCTGGCGCGACGCCTCACCGACCGGTTCGGCGTCCTCACCACCGGGCCTCGCGGCGCGCCGGCCCGGCAGCGGACGCTGCGGGGGATGATCGACTGGAGCTGGGAGCCGCTCGGCCCGTCCGAGCGCGCCGTGCTGCGCCGGCTCGCCGTGCACGTGGACGGCTGCGGCCTGGACGCGGCGGAGGCCGTCTGCGCGGGCGGCGGCGTCCGCCGCGGGGACGTCCTCGACCTGCTCACCCGGCTGGTCGACCGTTCCCTGGTCGTGGTGGTGGAGGGGCCGCGCGGTCCCCGCTACCGCCTCCTGGAGTCCGTGGCCGCGTACGCGATGGAGCGGCTGCGCGAGGCGGGCGATCTCGACGGCGCCCGCGACCGGCATCTGAGCCACTACCTCGGCCTCGCCGAACGCGCCGAACCGCACCTGCGCGGGCCGGACCAGCGCGCCTGGCTCGACCGTCTCGACGCCGACTCGGCGAACCTGCGCGCCGCCCTGGAGGAGGCGCTGCGGCGTCCGGGCGCGGCGGAGGCGGTGCGTCTCGGCACGGCGCTGTGCTGGTGGTGGCTGCTGCGCGGCCGCCTGCACGAGGCCCACCGCACGCTGTCGGCGGTACTGGACGCGGCACCGGAGGCCGCCGGGTTGCGCCTGTTGCGGGCCGCGTTCGCCCTGCTGACCGGGGACCTGACGGCCCACGGCGTCCAGGGCGAGGACGGCGTCCCGGACCCGGTGCGCCGCGGCCGCGCCCTCTGGCTCTACGCGCACGGGCTCTACCACGCCGGTCTCCCGGACGCGAGCGAGCGCGCCAACGAGCACGCCCTGCGCCTGTTCCAGGAGGCCGGCGACCGGTGGGGCGCCGCCGCCGCGCTCGGCCTGCGCGCGACGCTCGCGCTCGTCCGGGGCCGCCTCGACGTGATCGCGGACGCGGGCGGGCGCTCCGCCGCCCTGTTCGCCGAGCTGGGCGACCGCTGGGGGCGGCTGCAGCCCGTGTCGCCGCTCGCGATGCTCGCCGAGATCAACGGCGACTACGCGGAGGCGGAGCGGCTCCAGCGCGAGGGCCTGCGGATCGCCGAGGAGCTCGGCCTGCGCGCGGAGGTCTCCGCGCGGCTGTCGGGCCTCGGCCGCCTGGCGCTGCTCGCGCGCGACTGGGACCGGGCCCGCGACCTGCACGAGCGGGCGCGGGCGACGGCCGTCGACCAGGGCCACCGCTTCAGCGAGACGCACGCGCTGATGGGCCTCGCCCTCGGGGCGCGCCGCTCGGGCGACCTCGGCGCGGCGCGGGAGATCCTGCACCGCATCCGGGACGAGTACGACTCGTCCGAGATCGGGGAGCATCTGCTGCACGCGGAACTCGGCTTCACCGCCGAGCTGAGCGGGGACGCCGCGGGGGCGCTCGCGCACCACACCCGGGGCATGGAGATCGCGCGGTCGATCGGCGAGCCGCGCGCGCTCGCCCTGTCGCTGGAGGGGCTGGCGGGCGCGGCGGCGCTCGCCGGGGACGCCGTGCGCGCCGCCGGACTCCTCGGCGCGGCCGACGCGGCCCGCCGGAGCGTGGGCGCCCCGCTGCCGCCCGCCGAACGCGGCGACGTCGACCGCATCACGTCCGCCGCCACCGCCGTCCTGGGCGAGCGGGCCTTCGCCGAGGCGTTCCGCCGGGGTGCCCCGGCGGTCAGCTGAGCCCGGAGAGGTCGCGGTCCACGACCGTGTTGCGGTCGGTGGGGCGGTTCCCGAGGGAGAGCTGAGGCCACTGCCCGGAGAGTTCCTGGCGGCTGCGCTCGCTCCAGGCGCGGGCCTCATCCCCGCGGGTCTTGTAGAAGTTGAGCGCGTACCCGCCGGTGTGGACGCGCAGGAGGGTGAACCCGCCCGGGTACTCCTTGACCGCCCCGACCTCCTGCTGGACGACCCGGGGCGCGAGCGGGAAGACGGAACGCTGGTTGCGGTGCGTGTGCCCCGCGTGGTGGAGGAAGACGCCCGGCGCCCGGTTGTAGGCCGTGAGGATCCGCAGGGACTGGCCCGCGTCAAGGGAATGGGCCCCGGTGACGGCGAGCGGGTCGTTCTCGGTGAAGAGCGGGTGGTGGCCGAAGACGAGGGTGGGGCGCTCCGGGTCCTTCTTCAACTCCGCCTCGAACCAGGAATGCTGCTCCGCCGAGAGGCCGCCGGAGTCGCCGCCGTCGCCGGGCTTGTCGTAGGTGTCGAGCCCGATGACGCGCAGGCCCCGCAGGTCGTGGGAGAAGTACGTCCGGTCGGACGTCGCGAACGCGTCCTTGAAGCAGTCCTTCCCTTGGTGCTCGCCCGGGCTGCACCCTCCGTAGGGCGCCCCGCTGTGCGCCCGGTCGTGGTTGCCGCGGGCCACCAGGTAGGCGTCGCCCAGGGTCCCGAAGGTGTCGAGGATGCTCTTGGCGCTCGCGAGATCGGCGGGGGCGGCCTCGCTCGACACGTCCCCGGCGGCGAGGAGGAAGTGCGCACCCCTGGCCCGCGCGTCGGCGATGAGGGCGTGCGCCATCACCTCGGGATAGGGCGGGTGGCCGGGCACCTGCTCGATGCCTTTGATCCAGGGGAGCTGGCCGACCAGCCCGGCCACGGTCTCGCCCAGGTGCAGGTCGTTGCAGAGGGCGACCGAGAAGAGGTGGCGGCCCGGAGGCGGTTGCGGGGTCGTGAAAGCGAAGACGTCCCCGTGGGGGGTGCCCGCCGCTTGGCCTGCGGCCAGCCAGGTGGGAGCGGCGTCCCGTCCTCTGGAGCGGGCCCTGTAGTAGTAGGTGCGCCCGGGCTCCAGGCCGGTCAGCTCCACGTAGTGGTACGGGGTGCCGGCGGGGCCGTACGCGACGCCGGTGAGGCGGGACGGGTGCGTCCCGTAGAGGACCTCGGTGTCGGACGGCGCGGGTCGCATCCGCCCCAGGCCGTCGTCCGTCCCGGGGACGCCCGTGTACCAGGTGAGGACGGCCGTCGTCTCCGTGACGGTGACCAGTTCGAGGTTCACCGGCCGGACGTCGTCCGAGGCCCGCGCGGACGCCGCCTCGACGGCGGGCAGGAGCGAGGCGCCCGCGACGACGGCGCTCCAGCGCAGGAGCGCCCGGCGGGAGGGCCGGCAGCAGATCACGACCGTCACGGTCGCAGCACGAGGCCCCCCGCGCCAGACCCAAAGTCACCACGATCGACAGACCCGGCCGCCGACCGGCGAACCACCCGAAAGCGCCCCGGCCCGTCAGCTTCCGAAGGACGCCGACCGCGCAGGCCAACCACCCGCGCAGGCCCACCCGCCGCGTGAGCCGACCCACCACAGGGGGTCAGCTCACCACGGGGGTGAGGGCATCACCGGAGTTACGGCATGACGGCCTGGAGGCGCTCCTCGCGGAGGCGTCCGGCCCACGAGTCGTCCAGCGGGGGGAGGTCCCTCCCGACGGCCCAGCGGAGCAGCAGGTCGGCCAGGCCGGGGTTGCGGACGAGCGCCGGGCCGTGCATGTAGGTGCCGAGGACGCGGCCGCTGTAGGCGCCCTCGAAGCCGTTCCCGTCGCCGTTGCCGACGCCGTGCAGCACCTTCGCGAAGGGGCGCGCGTTCGGGCCGATGTGCGTGACGCCCTGGTGGTTCTCGAAGCCGGTGATGCGCGGGACGTTCAGCTCGCCCGCGACGTCCCCGACGATCTCGCCGACGGCGCGCTGCTCGCCGCGCCCGGAGCGGATGTCGAGCAGGCCGAGGCCCGGCACGGGCTGGCCCTCCTCACCGCCGAACTCGTGGCCGAGCAGCTGGTAGCCCGCGCAGACCGCGAACACGACCGCGCCGGACTGCACGGCCCGCGCGAGGCCGCCGTCGCCCCGCAGCCGCTGCGCCGCGAGGATCTGCGGCCGGTCCTCGCCGCCGCCGAGCAGGTAGATGTCGCCGTCGGCGGGCACGGGCTCGTCGGACCGGAGGCTGACGGTCTCGGTGGGGATGCCGCGCAGCGCCGCGCGCCGCTCCAGGACGATCGTGTTGCCCTGGTCGCCGTAGGTGCTGAGCAGGTCCGGGTAGATCCAGACGATTTTGATGCGGTCAGACGACACGGCCGTACCTCGTTCGGATGGTCTGGAAGGCGGTGTAGTTGGCGATCACGTCCAGATGCCCGGGCGGGACGGCCATGACCGCCTGGTCGATGTCGTCCACCACCGTGAAGGACACCTCGGCGGCCTCCAGCCGGGCGGCGAGGTCGATGCGGCGCTCGCCGGTCACCCACACGGGGCGGCCCTGCAGGATGCGGTAGTCGACGTCCCACAGCCAGGACGTGTCGCGGCCGTCGGGGCCCTGCGCGTTGATCGACAGCGCGACGGGGCCGGGCGCGGGCTGCAGGACGTCGAACGCCTCCAGCCATCCGGCGGGGTTCTTCGACAGCAGCAGCCGGATCGAGCGGCCCTGGTGCTCGACCGTCGTGTACCGGCCGGCGACGGAGGTGACCTGCGACAGCAGCGGGAGGGCCTGCTCGGGCGGCACCCCGAACTGCGCGACGACCGCGAGGGCGATCAGGGCGTTCGAGCGGTTCGCGCGGCCGGGCAGGGACAGGCCCGTGAGGGAGTACGCCCGTCCGTCGGGCGCGGTGATCGTGTCGCCGCGCAGCGTCCAGTCGGGGCGGGGGCGGGCGAAGTGGCACTGCCGGCAGCGCCAGTCGCTGTCCTCGTCGGTGTCCTGACGGTCGAGGGGGCCGCCGCACTCGGGGCAGCACCAGGAGTCCTCGCGCCAGTGCTGGCCCGCGGCGACCCAGGTGACGCTCTTGGCCGTGGACGCGCCCCAGGTGACCAGCGGGTCGTCGCAGTTGGCGATGACGTGGCTGGTCGGGGACGCCTCCAGCGCGCGCCGCCACTTGCCGGCCAGCAGCCAGATCTCGGCGGCGCGGTCCATCTGGTCGCGGCTGAGGTTCATCAGGGCGACGATGTTCGCCCCGGTCTCCCTCAGGACCATCGGGACGTACTTCTCGTCGCACTCCAGCA
>NZ_JBEUPA010000189.1:0-14022 GCF_040492065.1 Actinomadura sp. NPDC000929
GTGCTGCCGGATATCGGCCGCGAGCTCGGGTACTCGGCGCAGACACTGCAGTTGGTGGTCAGCGCTTACGCCGTCGGCCCCGCGCGGCGCCCTCCATCCGCAGACCGTCGACGCGATGCCCCGGCGCCGCCCGGCCCGGCGCGCGCTGCCGCAGATGTCCCTGCCGTCGCTCGCGCTGCCGCACCTGCCCCTGCCCCTGCCACAGCTCGCGAAGGTGCGGCCGGGGCGGTCGCCCGCCGAGAGCGCCACCGGTGTCTGACCTCGGGCGGGTGCTCCGGCTGGACGCCCGCCGCACGGCGCTGCTCGTCGCCGTGCCGGTCCTCACCGTGCTCGGGACGGCGGCGGCGTGCCTGTCGCTGAGCCCGGCGGTCGCCTACTGGGACAACAGCGTCGTCGCGCTGGTCAACGCCGTCCGCCTCCTGGGCCCGGCCGCCGCGGGCCTGGCCGCGTGGACGGCCGTCCGGGAACGCCCGCTCGACTACCTGCGCGACCTCACCGCCCGCTCCCCCGCGACGGGCGTGCTGTTCGACCTGCTGCTGCTGTCGTCCGCCGCGCTGGTCTCCTACGTCGCGGTCACGGCGGTGGTCGTCGCCGTCACCCTCGTGCACCCCCACGCCGGGCACCCCCACCCGCTCGGCGCGCTCTCGGGCGCCGGCGCGCTCGTCCTGCACGTCGTCGCGGGCTACCTCACGGGACGCGTCGCACCGCACCGCGCCACCGCGGCCCTCGTCCTCGCCGCGACCTCCCTGTGGGCCGCCCTGCGCATCCCCGGGACGTCCTGGTGGAGCCTGCTTCCCCCGGCCGCGTTCTCCCGCGTCCAGCTGTTCACCACCCTGCGTCCCGAGGTGTTCGCCGTGCAGGTCCTCTGGGCCGCGGGGCTGACCACGGCGCTGATCCTCGGCTACGTGATGTGGGCGACGCGGCGCTTCCTGCTCGTCCTGCCCCTGGCGCTCGCGCTCGCCGCGACCGTCTCCGCCACCCTCGCCCTGCACCGCTCCGGCGGGACGGTGGCGCCCGCCCAGGCGGAGCCGGTGTGCCGGACGTGGCCCCTCACCGTCTGCGTGCACCCCGCCCTGCGGGAGGCGCTGCCCCAGCTGATGGCGGCGGCGACCCCGCTCGCCGCGCGGCTGAACGGCACGCCGGGAGCCTTCACGATGGTCGAGCAGCGTCCCGCCTGGATGCCCGTCGCGGTGGCGAACGGCGTCGCCGCCGTCCACCTCGACGAGGACCTCGCCCCCGGATACGCGTCCCGGGCCGTCCGGCAGATCAGCGAGGCGCTCAAGGACGAAGGGGCCTGCGCCTCCGGCGACGGCTACCGCGCGCTGGTCGACGCGTGGCTTCTCGGCGACGAGCCCCCGGCCGCGGCCGGCACGCGCGCGGGCCACCGGTTCGCGTCCTGGACCGAGCAGCGGCGACGCGACTGGCTACGGCTCCACTTCGCCGAGTACCGCGCCTGCGCGCTGGGCCCGCGGGACTTCCACGCCCCCCGCACGACGGAGAGCCGCCTCCACGACGTCCTGGACACCCGTCCCGCGTGACCGCGGCAGGACCCCCCGGCCCACCGCGGTCACGCAGGAGGTCAGGCGCCCCGCCCGGCCGGTGCCGGCTCGGCGGCGGGCCGCGTCCAGTGGCGCTCCACGAAGAACGGCGCGACGGGCAGGACCGCGGCGCCGAGCGCGAGCACCGTGCGCTTGAGGTCCCAGCCGAGCTGCTCGCGGACGAGGAAGACCAGGCCGACGTAGGCCATGAACAGGACGCCGTGCACCGGCCCCATCACCTGCACGCCGACCGGCGCGTCCGCCCCGTACTTCAGCGGCATCGCGACCAGCAGCAGGAGGAGGAACGAGAACGCCTCGGCGACGGAGACGAACCGGAAAGCACGAATCATGTCCACGCCCGCTCAACGGCACGGCGTCGGCCCGCGGTTTCCGCGCCGGATATGGCGTTGCTCACACGGCGCTCGCACGACCGTGCGCAAACCGTGACGTATGCGGACCCCGGATGGCCTCTAGGGTGTCCGCGTGGACTGGAGCCTGCTGACCTGCGCGCGCAAGGGACACATCACCTACGCGCCGGACGAGGAGAGGCTGCGCGAGCGGCTCGTCGTCTCGTCCCCCATCGGCGCCGCGTGGCGATGCCTGCGCTGCGGGACCTACGTGCACGGCGAGCCGCACGGGACCGGCCCGGCCGACCGCGCGCCGCTGGTCAGGCGCGGCCGGGAGCTGCGCGACGCCTTCGTCATGCGGTTCTTCGCGGTGGAGCGCGGCATCCGCGGCCTGATCGTGCTGGTCGCCGCGTACGGGGTGTGGCGCTTCGCCGGCAGCCGCGGATCGATCGAGCGGATCTTCGAGAAGGAGATCCCGCTGCTGCGCCCCATCGCCGAGCAGGTCGGCTGGGACCTCGACCACTCCAAGGTCGTCACGTCCGTCCGGCACGTGTTCGACCTGGACGCGCGGACGCTGCGCTGGCTGGCCGTCGGCCTCATCGTCTACGGCGCGATCGAGCTGATCGAGGCGGTCGGGCTGTGGCTGCTGAAGCGCTGGGGCGAGTACTTCGCGGTCGTCGCGACGTGCTTCGGGCTGCCGATCGAGATCTACGAGCTGGTGGAGAAGGTCACCGTGCTGCGCGCCGGCGCGCTGGTGCTCAACATCGGTCTCATCGTCTACATCGTCGTCACCAAACGGCTGTTCGGCGTGCGGGGCGGCCGGGCCGCCCACGAGGCGCATCTCCGCAGCGAGTCGCTGATCGAGGTGGAGCAGGCGACCCACGAGTCGGACCTGCGGCACCCGTCCCCGCACGAGCCCGAACCCGCCGGATGAGGTAGCGGACGCCGCTGCCGGGAATGTCGATTACATGGCTCGCTCGGAAACGAAGAACGACGCGAAGAACGGCGGGAAGCACGACGCGCCCGCCAAGTCGTCCCCCGATCGGTCCCGCCCCCCGCGGCGCGGCCTGCTCACCCCCCTCGCGATCATCGTCGCCACCGTCGCGCTCGTCCTGGTCGCCCAGCAGGCGCTGCACGGCCTCCCCCACTGGCTCAACCCGTTCAAGGAGGAGACGAAGGACCGCAGCGGTCCCGTCCTGCTGAAGTCGATCCGCGACCTGCACCGCTACGAGGCGGCGAGCGGCAACTTCCAGGTCGTCGTGGACCTGGAGAAGGACGCCAAGTTCCTGCCGTCCTCGCTGCGCGGCAAGCGGACCCTGTTCGTCGGCAACGGCTCGGTCGACGCCTACGTGGACTTCTCCCGGCTCGGCTCGGGCGCCCTGAAGGTCAACGCGGACCGCACGGTGGCGACGGTCACCCTCCCGCCCGCCCAGCTGGAGAAGACGAACCTCGACACGAAGAACAGCTACGTCTACGCGACGCAGCGCGGCGTCTTCGACCGCTTCGGCGACTTCTTCAGCAGCAACCCGAACAACCAGCAGCAGCTCTACGTCCTGGCGTCCCAGAAGATCCAGACGGCCGCGGCCCAGAGCGGCCTGAAGGAACGCGCCGACGCCAACACCAAGTCGATGCTGGAGAACATGCTCAAGGCCCTCGGCTTCACGACGGTGACCATCACCCCCGCCTCCCAGTGAGGCGGGGGTCCTCCCCGGCCCTCGCTACCGGGCCGGGACGTGAATGATCAATCCATCTCCTTGGCCGCCGCCGCCGCAGAGGGCGGCGGCGCCGGTGCCGCCGCCGCGGCGCTTCAGCTCGTAGGCCAGGTGCAGGAGGATGCGGGCGCCGGACATGCCGACCGGGTGGCCGACCGCGATGGCGCCGCCGTTGACGTTGACCTTCTCGGGGCCGACGCCGAGGTCGCGCATCGACTGGATGCCGACGGAGGCGAACGCCTCGTTGATCTCGATGAGGTCGAGGTCGTCGACGGTGAGGCCCGCCTTGCCGAGGGCGTGCTTGATCGCGTTGGACGGCTGGGACTGCAGCGCGTTGTCCGGGCCCGCGACGTTGCCGTGGGCGCCGATCTCGGCGAGCCAGGTCAGGCCGAGCTCCTCGGCCTTGGCCCTGGACATCACCACGACCGCCGCGGCGCCGTCGGAGATCTGCGAGGACGAGCCGGCGGTGATCGTCCCCTCCTTGCTGAACGCCGGGCGCAGCCGGGCCAGGCCCTCGGCGGTGGTGTCGCCGCGCACGCCCTCGTCGGCGGAGAACACCACGGGCTCGCCGCGCCGCTGCGGGATCTCGACCGGGGCGATCTCCTCGTCGAACACGCCGTTCTTGATCGCCTCGGCGGCGCGCTGGTGGGAGCGGGCGGAGAACTCGTCCTGCTCCTCCCGGGAGATGCCGAGCCTCGCGTTGTGCCGCTCGGTGGACTCGCCCATGGAGACGCCGTCGAAGGCGTCGGTGAGGGCGTCGTAGGCCATGTGGTCGAGGACCTCGACGGAGCCGTACTTGTAGCCGCCGCGCGACTTCGGCAGCAGGTGCGGGGCCTGGGTCATCGACTCCATGCCGCCCGCCACCACGATCTCGAACTCGCCCGCCCGGATGAGCTGGTCGGCCAGCGCGATCGCGTCCAGCCCGGAGAGGCAGACCTTGTTGATCGTGATGGAGGGGACGCTCATCGGGATGCCGGCCTTGACCGCCGCCTGCCGGGACGGGATCTGGCCCGCGCCCGCCTGCAGCACCTGGCCGAGGATCACGTACTGCACCTGGTCGCCGGACACCCCGGCCCGCTCCAGCGCCGCCTTGATCGCGTGCGCCCCGAGGTCGGCCGCGGAGAAGTCCTTCAGCGAGCCCATCAGGCGCCCGATGGGGGTGCGCGCTCCGGCGACGATCACGGACGAGGTGGTCATGTGGGGGCCTCCAGGAAGGTGCTGCGGCGACGTTTGCCACGATACCCACGGGAGCGCCGTTCGGTTCCGTTCGCCCCCGCCTGGCCGTCCGAGGAGGGACAAAGCCCATGCTGACCCGTATCGACCACATCGGCATCGCCTGCCGCGATCTGGACGCGACCGTCGAGTTCTACAAGGCGACCTACGGCTTCACCGACGCGCACTTCGAGGTGAACGAGGAGCAGGGCGTGCGGGAGTGCATGCTCAAGATCAACGACACGGGGGACGGCGCGGCGAGCTACCTGCAGCTCATCGAGCCGATCCGGGAGGACTCGGCCGTCGCCAAGTGGATGGAGAAGAACGGCGAGGGCGTCCACCACATCGCGTTCGGGACGGACGGGACGGTCGCCGACGAGGCCGCCGGGATCGCGGGCAGGGGCGTGCGCGTCCTGTACGACGCGCCGCGCCACGGATCGATGGGTTCCTTGATCAACTTTTTGCACCCCAAGGACTGCCACGGGGTCCTGACGGAGCTGGTGCAGAAGCGCCCGAGCGCCGAATGATCTTGTAACGCGGGCCCCGGCGGGGGTGCGCCAGGATCGTGACGTGTTCGATATCACGGTGACGCAGCGCGCGGCCTGGACCGCCGCTCTGTGACCGTTCGGACACATCTGGTGTATTTGCACCCCCAACACCTGGGCTGCTGCGGGCCGGTCGCATGCCCGAACAAAAAGGACATTCCACGCAGCGCGTCAAGATGAGCCCCCAACACGGCAGTGTCCGGAGTACGCTTCATTCGCCGGAAGAGGTCTGGGGCAAGTGCGTCCGTCATGCCAGGCGATCAACCGGTCCCCGGAACCACCCGTAGCCCCGTCACATCAGGATTGAGCCACATGCAGTCCGACATCGACGCCCAGCTCAGCAACTTCTTTGAAGACACGCCCCCGCGCGAGTTCGACGTGGTGCTTCGCGGCTACGACCGGCACCAGGTCGACGAGCACATCAAGCAGCTCGACAACGAGGTGCGGCAGACCCGCGAGCAGACCCAGGCCCTGCAGCGCG
This sequence comes from Actinomadura sp. NPDC000929, assembly GCF_040492065.1. Taxonomy (NCBI): domain Bacteria; kingdom Bacillati; phylum Actinomycetota; class Actinomycetes; order Streptosporangiales; family Thermomonosporaceae; genus Actinomadura; species Actinomadura sp. NPDC000929. The sequence goes on from NZ_JBEUPA010000189.1 coordinate 5,836, forward strand.
AGCTGTCGGACGCCCACCGGCAGCTGCAGGAGCAGGAACGTCCGACCTACTCCGGCCTCGGCGCCCGCATCGAGCAGCTGCTGCGGCTCGCCGAGGAGCAGGCGACCGAGCTGGTCCAGGCGGCCCGCTCGGAGGCGAACGAGATCAAGGCCGCGGCCAAGGTCGACGCCGCCGAGCAGCGCGCCACCGCCGAGAACGACGCCTCCGAGCTGCGCGCCAACGCCCAGCGCGAGGGCGACGACATGCGGCAGGCCGCCGAGCGCGAGGCCGAGGAGGTGCGCACCTCCGCCCGCCGCGAGGCCGACGAGCTGACCTCCACCACCGAGCGCGAGGTCGCCAAGCTGCGGGCCACCGCCGACCACGAGGTCGCCGAGAAGCGCGCCGCCGCCGAGCGTGAGATCGCCAAGCTCCGCACCACCACCGAGCGCGAGGTGGCGCAGCTGCGCGCGTCCACCAAGCGGGAGCGCGACGAGATCCTCACCACGGCCAAGCGGCAGGCCGACGAGATGCGGGCCCAGGCCCAGCGCATCCTGGAGGAGAGCGAGGCCCAGCGCGCCCAGGCCGAGGCCGAGTTCGAGATCCAGCTCGCCGCTCGCCGCGAGGAGGCCGACCGGCAGGACGCCGAGCGCCACTCCGCCGCCCAGGCCGCGACGCAGAAGCTCGTCGCCGAGGCCGAGCAGCGCGCCGCGTCCGCCGAGCAGCGCGCCGCGAAGGCGACGCAGCAGGCCGAGCAGACCCGGCGCGAGGCCGACTCGCACGCCAAGCAGCTGATGGCGAACGCGCGCAAGAACTCCGACAACGTGATCGCCGAGGCCAAGTCGCAGGCCGAGCAGCTGCTCGCCGAGACCAAGTCCGAGGCCGACCGCGTCCGGACGGCGGCGCAGCGCCAGGTCGACGAGCTCACCCGCCAGCGCGACAGCATCACCAGCCACCTCAACCAGCTGCGTCAGCTCATCGGCGGCGTCGCGCCGACGATGAGCCCCGAGCCCGAGCTGGCCGCGCCTCCGGAGAAGCCCGCCATCCCGGCGGCCGAGCCGAAGCCGGCCCCGGCGCAGCAGGCCCCCAAGCAGCAGCCCGCCGCCAAGGCCGCGCCCGCCAAGCCGGCCCAGGCCAAGAAGTCCGACGAGGACGACGAGGACTGGTGGCAGGAGTGACCCCTTAACGGTCGGGCATGACGGAAAGCCTGGAGGCGGTGAAACGCCTCCGGGCTTTCCGTCGTCTCAACCCCGTAGACGCACGACAGAGGAGAGCGGCGTGCCCGACGAGACCCCCCAGCACGACGGCCGCGAGCCCGCCCCCGGCGAGGGACGGTCCGCCACCGGCCGCCGGGTCCCCGCTCCGGCTCCCCCCGCCGACGACACCGACGAGGCGGACCGCGACACCGACACCGGCCCCACCAAGACCGACTCCACCGACACCGACTCAAGCGAGAACGGCTCCGGCGGCACCTGCTCAAGCGCGACCGGCTCTGCCGAGACCGACTCCAGCACGACCGACTCCACCGAGAGCGGGTCCGGCACGACCGGCTCCGCTGAGACCGGCTCCGGCACGAGCGGACCGGGCGGGAGCGGTGACGACGACGGTGTCGCGCCGAGTGGGGCGTTGAGGCCCGAGGAGATCGAGCAGCCCGTGGGAGAACGCGATCCGGCGACCGGCGCTCCGGTCACCCTCCCGGCGGCACGGTCGGGCGCCGAACCCGTGGCGCCCGAGCCGGGCGCGCCCGACCCGGCGCACGACGTCGAGCAGCGCAAGCGCGAGGCCGGCGTCGACCACCTGTTCCCGTTCGGCAAGCCCGGGCAGCCGCTCGGCCGCGCGCACCCGTTCGTGTTCGGGTTCACGGCGGCGCTCGGCGTCATCACCGCCTGGATGCTGGTGAAGGCCGCGACGAACGCCAAGTCGGTGCTCGTCATGATCGTGGTCGCGATGTTCCTCGCGGTCGGCCTCAACCCGGCGGTGGAGCGGCTGCGCAGGTTCGGCCTGCCCCGCGGCGCCGCGGTCGCGACGGTGTTCCTGATCGTGATCCTGTTCTTCGCAGGGTTCGTCGCCTCCCTCGTCCAGCCGGTGTCCGAGCAGGTCACCGAGCTGCGCCACAACATCCCCGAGTACGTCCAGCAGCTCCAGAACAACAAGACGCTGGCCGACTGGGACAAGCGCTACGGCCTGCTGGAACGCGCCGAGAAGACGGTGAACGGCGACGGCTTCCAGAAGGGCCTCACCGACACCGCCACCGGCATCGGCAAGGTCGCGATCAACGGCATCTTCCAGACGATCACGATCCTGATCCTGACGCTGTACTTCCTCAGCTCGCTGCCGCAGATCAAGACGTTCTTCTACCAGCTGGCCCCGCGCACCCGGCGGGCCCGGGTCGCCCTGCTCGGCGACGAGATCCTCGACCGGATCGGCGGCTACGTCGCCGGCCAGTTCACGATCGCGCTCATCGCGGGCGTGTGCTCGTACATCTTCCTGTCGATCCTCGGGGTGAAGTACGCGCTCGCGCTCGCGCTGATCGTCGCGGTGACCGACCTCGTCCCGCTGATCGGCGCCACGATCGGCGCGGTGATCGTCTCCCTGGTGGCGTTCCTGACCGGGACCACGACCGACCTCATCGTGTGCGCGATCTTCTATGTCGTCTACCAGCAGGTGGAGAACTACCTCGTCTATCCGCGGGTGATGAAGCGGACCGTGGACGTCCAGCCGGCGGTGACGATCGTGGCGGCGCTGGTCGGCGCTGCCCTGCTCGGCGTGGTCGGCGCGCTGCTGGCGATCCCCACGGCGGCCGCGATCTCGCTGCTGATCCGCGAGGTCGTCATGCCGCGCCAGGAGACGCTGTAGGACGCCGGCCCCGGCGCGTCCGCGCCGGGGTCAGCGGGACGTCCGGGCGAGGGCGGCGGCGAACTCCGCCACCGCCTGGTTGAACAGCTCGGGCTGCTCCACCGCGCACAGGTGCCCGGCGCGCGGGATGACGAGCGTCTCGGCGTTCGGCATCGCCTCGGCCATGGCGCGGGCCTCGTCCTCGGTGGCCAGCGCGTCCTCGTCCCCGATCATGACGAGCGCGGGGGCGCGGAGGCCGCGGAGCGTCTCGGTGGAGTCCGCGCGTCCCGCCATGGCGCGCTGCGCCCACGCGGCGGCGAGCGGCGGCGCCGCCTGGACGAGGCCGCGGACCCGCCCGTAGATCAGCGCCCGCTGCCGGTAGGTGGTGGGGCCGACGAGGCCGGGCAGCACCTCGTCCACGAGGACGCGGGTGCTGCGCTCGGCTTCGAGGGCGCCGGCCTGCCGCAGCCGGTTCTCCCGGACGGGGGCGGTGTCGGCGGTGGCGCGGGTGGCGGCCAGCACGAGGCCGAGGACGAGGTCGGGGTGCCGCCGGCACAGCGCCATCGCCACGTACCCGCCCATGGACAGCCCGCCGACGACGGCCCGCCGGACCCCGAGCGAGCGGCACGCGCGGGCGACGTCGTCGGCCATCGTGTCGACGGACGGCTCGTCGTCGCCCAGCCGGGAGCCGCCGAAACCGCGCAGGTCCGGGGTGATGACCCGGAACCGGCCCGCGAGGCCCTCGCGCTGGGCGAGCCACATCGCCGACGACAGCGGGAAGGCGTGCAGCAGCACGAGCGGTGTGCCGGTCCCGACGTCCCTTGCGTACAGCTGCACCGTCATTGGGCAATGGTCGCCCGCCGGCGCGGCCGGTGGGACGGAGTGGCCGCGATCGGCCGCCCGTGTTTATCTGTCCGTTTCATCCCATTCAGTGGGGAGCGGGTAGGCGGCCGGCGCGACCCGCTTGACGATCTCGTTCAGCACGATCCGGACGTAGGGTTCGCCCACCCAGAGGTGCTTGGCGTTGTCCACCGCGACCACCTCGGCCTGCGGGACGCGCTTGAACCGCTCCCGCGCCTCCGCCGGGCGCAGGTAGTCGTCGAACTCCGGCACCAGCGCCACGAGGGGCCGCCCGTCGGCGCCCCACGCGTCGAGGTCGGCGTCGCCGGCCCTCTTCAGCGGAGGCGACAGCAGGATCGCGCCCTCGACCAGCGGGTCCCGTCCCCATCTGAGCGCCAGCTCGGTGCCGAACGACCAGCCGAGCAGCCACGGCCGCGGCAGGTCGTGGTACTCGGTGTACTCCAGCGCCGCCGCCACGTCGAACCGCTCGGTCTCGCCGTCGCCGAACTCGCCCTGGCTCGTGCCGCGCGCCGACGTCGTCCCCCGCGTGTTGAACCGCAGGACGGCGAGGTCGGCGAGCGCGGGCAGCCGGAAGGACGCCTTGCGCAGGACGTGGCTGTCCATCATGCCCTCGGCCGTGGGCAGCGGATGCAGGCAGACCAGCGTCGCGACCGGCGGCCGCTCCGGCGGCAGCGCCAGCTCCCCGACCAGCTCCAGGCCGTCGGACGTGTGCAGCGTGATCTCCTCGCGCCGCGCCGGCAGCACCGAGGCCGCCCTGATCTCCGCCATCGATCCCTCTTCTCTCACTCGGCCAGGCGGCGTCCGCGCTCGGGACGCCGGTCGTCAGTACCGCGGGGCGTTGCGCGACCGCAGCACGCGCGGCGACCGGCGGTTCCGGGCCTGCCAGCAGGGCCGGTGCCAGTGCCGCCGGTCGTCCCCGCCGTCACCCGCCCGCCACGCGACGACATGGCCGACGCCCGGCGGGATCTCCTGGTCGCAGCCCGGGCAGCGGTACGGCTTGGCCGCCCCGGCCCCGGAGACCGACCGGACGATCCACTCGCCGTCCGGGCCCTCCTCGGTCTCCTGAGCCCATGACGTGCCCCCGCCCCGGGCGGAACGTCCGGATGCGGCACGGCGATTCTTGCGGGGGCTCATGCCCTAAAGCATATGAACCCGACCAGCCCGGCGGGCCGCCCGCGCAGGGACGGGAGGGCTAGCGCAGGGGCTTCCCGGCCGTCGCGTGCTCCACCAGGAGGGGGGCCGGGGCCAGGGCCGGGTCGCGGGTCTCGGCGTGCAGGGCGCGCAGGACGGTGACGGCGCGGCCGGGGCCTATGCGGTCGAGGTCGGCGATGGGGCCGGTCGGGTAGCCGCAGCCCAGCGTCATCGCGGCGTCGATGGAGTCGGCGTCGGCGTATCCGGCGCCGAGCATGGCGGCGGCGTCGTTCAGGTAGGGCAGGCGCAGGGCGTCCACGATGAACCCGGCGCGGTCGCGGCAGCGCACGACGGTGAGGCCGAGACGCGCGAGGAGGCCGGCGGCGCGGTCGGCGACGTCCGGTGCGGTCGCGACCGTGGCGGACATCTCCGCCAGGGCGCCGGCCGGGTCGGGGAGGTGCAGCCCGACGACGTCGGCGGGGCGTCCGGTGGCCATGGCCTGCCGGATCGCGGAGCCGTCCACCGAGGTGACGGCGATGACCGTTCCGGGCTTGGCGGCCTGGACGGCGGCGGACAGCAGCGCCCGCGCGGCCTCGGGGTCCTCCGCGGCCTCGACGATCAGGTCGCAGCCCGCGAGGTCGGCGGCGGAGTCGCCGACCCGTGCGCCCGCCCGGGCGCACAGCGCGGCGACCGCGTCCGCGAGCGGCCCGACGCCGACGACGCCCACGGTCGGCGCCGCCGCGGCGGACGTCTCCTCCTCGGCCTGGCCTGACCTGTCGTAGGAGTAGAAGCCGCGGCCGGTCTTGCGGCCGAGCAGCCCGGCGGTGACGAGCTCGCGGAGCAGCGGCGAGGCGGCGTGGCGGCGGTCGCGGGACTCGGCGTAGATCGCGTCCAGCACCTCGAGGCAGGTGTCGAGGCCGATCAGGTCCATCAGGGTGAACGGGCCCATCGGCAGCCCGGCGCCCGCCTTCATCGCGGCGTCGATGTCGTCGCGGGTCGCGTGCCCGGTCTCCAGCATGGTCGCGGCCTGGTTCAGGTAGCCGAACAGGAGGCGGTTGGCGACGAACCCGGCCCGGTCCCCGACCGTCACCGGCGTCTTGCCGAGGCCCTCGACCAGCCCGGCGACCCGGGCGACGGCCTCCGGCTCGGTGAGGACGGTCCCGATGACCTCGACGAGCTTCATGACCGGCGCCGGGTTGAAGAAGTGCACCCCGACGATCTTGGTGGGCCGGCCGGTGGTGACCGCGATGTCGGTGACCGACAGGGAGGAGGTGTTGGTGGCGAGGACGGCGTCGTCCCGGCACACGCGGTCGAGCTCGGCGAACACCGTGCGCTTCAGGTCGAGCCGCTCGGGGACGGCCTCGATGACGAGGTCGCAGTCGCCGAGGTCGGCGAAGTCGGTCGACAGCGCGATGCGGCCGAGGATCTCGCGCTGCGCGTCCTCGCTGAGCCTGCCCCGCTTGACGGCCCGTCCGGTCGAGGACTCCAGGTTGCCGCGCCCGCGCTCCAGCGCCTCCCGGTTCACCTCGATGCCGACGACCGCGAGGCCGCCCCGCGCCAGCACCTCGGCGATGCCCGCGCCCATCGTGCCCAGTCCGACGACCCCGACCCTGTTGAACGAACCACCAGTCATGGACCGCAGTCTTGCAGAGCGGTCGCCCGTCCCCCATGGCGGGTACGACGGGGACGTGCGCCTCGGAATCTTCCTCCTCGCCGCCCGTTTCCCCGGCCAGGACGACGCCGCAGCCCTGTCCCGCACCGTCGAGGCCGCCCTCGCGGCCGAGCGCGCCGGGTTCGACGACGTGTGGCTCGCCGAGCACCACTTCATGTCGTACGGGGTGGTGCCGTCCGCGACCGTGCTGGCCGGACATCTGCTGGCCGCCACCACGCGGGTCGGCGTCGGGACGGCGGTGAGCGTGCTGTCCACCCAGCATCCGGTGGCGCTGGCCGAGCAGTCCGCGATGCTGGCGCTGCTGTCCGGCGGCCGCTTCCGGCTGGGGGTCGGGCGCGGCGGACCGTGGCGCGACCTGGAGGTGTTCGGCACGGGCCTCCCCCGCTACGAGCACGGCTTCGCCGAATCCCTCGACCTCCTCCTGGCGTGGCTGCGTTCCGACCGTCTCGGCTGGTCGGGCGAGCACTTCGCCTTCCGCGAGGTGCCGGTCGTCCCGCGGGCGCCGGTCCCGCCGCCGGTGACGGTCGCCTGCACGTCCCCCGCGACCGAGGCGCTCGCGGCGGAACGCGGCCTGCCGATGCTGCTCGGCATGCATGTCGGCCCGGACGAGAAGGCCGCCGCGATCGCCCGGCACGGCGACCCGTCCCTGCCGCACGTCTCCACCCATGTGGCCCAGGTCGCCGACTCGCGGGAGCAGGCGGTCGCCGCCCTCATGGACGGGATGCCGCGCTGGCTCGGCCCCGGCCTGGAGGGGTACGTCGCCGTGGACGACCGCCCGCGCCCGTCCCGCGACCCCGTCGCCTACACGCGCCTGATGTGCGACCTCCACCCGATCGGCTCACCGGACGACTGCGCCGAGTCCCTCCTGGCCACGGTCGAGCGAACCGGCATAAGGCACCTGGTCCTCCTGGTGGAAGCCGCCGGCTCCCGCGCCGCCACCCTGGAGAACATCGCCCGCCTGGGCCGAGAAGTCCTTCCCAAAGTCCGCGCCGCCACCTGACCGCGCACCCCACCAGCCGGCCGCGCGGATCGGCGGGGCGTGACGGTCGGCCATCGCCTGCCAGTCATGCACCCGGGCGCCCAGACAGCCGCCGGGGGCCGCTGCCCACATCGCGATACGGCGCGCGGCGCGCCGACCGGGATCGGCGCGCCGCGCGGGGGGAGCGGGTCAGCAGTCGCGGAGTTCGGGGGACTGGTTGAGGATCTGTTCGCGGGCCGTGACGAACGTCCGGTAGGCGGAGGAGTCCTGGGTGGGGAAGACCGCGACGCGGTGGCAGTTCTGGAACGCGAGTCTCACCCCGAAGTAACGCTCCAGCGCGCCTCGCATGGCGTCGCTGGCGAGGACGCGGAGGAGCTGGCCGCGCGCCGTCTCGTCCGGCGGCGGGGTGAGGTTGTCGGCGAAGTCTCCGCCGTCCACCTGGAGCCGGGCCACGAGGCCGCTGATCATGTCCCAGGCGTAGGGGAGGGAGGTCCTGATGCACTCGACGAAGTCCGCGTCGCCGACCTCGCCCTTCTGCGCCGTCTCCAGCAGTTCCGGGGTCACGTCGAGAGACATGGGGGTCCTTTCGCAGACGGAGGATGAACACCCACCCGCAGACGGTAATCACGGACCCGGGAGAATTCCAGGCTTGACAAAGGTTTTCATTCCGCTATGACGACGGCCCCGGCCGACCGGCCGGGGCCGCGGTCACCGCGCGGGCGCGGCGCCGTGC
>NZ_JBEUPA010000190.1:0-14020 GCF_040492065.1 Actinomadura sp. NPDC000929
CCGCGACCTGAGCGCGGCGGCCGCCGCTGCTACTTGAGCGCGGCGGCCGCCGCGGTGGGGTCGCCGTCGTAGTCCGGCTCCAGCCCGACGTACTTGCCGGGCCGGACCATGGCGACCCGGACGTCGTTCAGCAGCGGGATGAGGGCCATGTCGTCCAGCGCCACCTTCTCGGCCTGCTTGAACAGGCCGGTCCGGTCCGCCGGCGTCGGCGTCCTGAGCGCCCTGGAGATCGTCCCGTCGAAGGTGGCGTTCCTCCACTTGCCCAGGTTGTAGAAGCCCGTGTCGCTCGTCTCGCCGCCGCCGAGCAGCGGCCACAGCATCGTGTAGGCGCCCGGGTAGTCGGGCCCGTACGGCAGGAAGGCCAGCCCGGACGCGTCCTTGGACATGACGTCGTCCCGGTACTTCGTGAACTCGGCGACGGGGTAGGACTTCATCTCGACCTGCACGCCCAGCACCGACTTCAGCTGCGAGCTCACGACCGCCGCCAACCGCTGGTCGACGGGCGACTGGCGGTAGTACAGCCGAACGGTCGTGCCGCTGGTCAGCCCGGCCTGCGCGGCCAGCATCTTCGCCTTCTCGAAATCCGTTCCGTCGCAGGACGGGCAGACGCCGCGCCGGCCGAACCCGGGAATCGGCGCCGGGACGATGCCGTAGGCGGGCTTGGGAAAACCGCCGAGCGCCAGGCTGAGCTTGCTCCGGTCGAGCGCGTAGGAGACGGCCTGCCGGGCCTCCCTCGACTTCATCGGGCCCTGGGCGGTGATCGGGACGAGCATCCGGGTGAACGGCGCGGGACGGGCGACCAGGCCCGTTCTCGGGGTCGAGGCCAGATCCTCGGTGCCCACCGCGTACCAGTCGGTCTGCCCGGCCGTGTAGGCGGTGCGCCCCTTGGCGGAGTCGTCGGTCAGCATCACCGTGACGCCGTCCAGCTTGGTCTTGCCGAACGCCCAGCGGTCGTTGCGGACGAGCGAGACCGACGCGCCCTTGGTGTAGTCCCGCAGCTTGAACGGGCCGTTGCCGACGGGGCGGGTGTTGAACGCCGCGTTGTCGACCTTGCCCGCCTCCTCGGGGACGGGCATGAACGCCGGTTCTGACAGCCGGTCCGCGAAATCGCAGTTGGGAGAGGTGAGCGCGACTTCGAGCGAGGTGCCCGACACGACCTTGACCCCGGACAGCGAACCGGTCCCGCCGTCGGACACGGAGGAGTACCCCTCGATGTCGGTCATCAGGTAGGACGCGGGACCGGTCTTGTCCGCGGCGCTGCGCGCCCAGCCGCGGGCGAACGCCTGCGCGTCGACGGTCTCGCCGTTGCTGAAGCTCGTCCCGTTCCTGAGCGTGATGGTCCACCTGCGGCATTCGGCGTCCGGCCTGATCGCCGTCGCGAGCCGGTTGCGGGCGGCGCCGTCGGCGCCGACCTCGGTCAGGCCGGTGAACAGCTGCTTGCTGAGGAACCGCTCGGTGCCGCTGAGGGCGCGGGAGGGGTCGAACCCGCCGTCGGTGGCGGTCGGCGTCGGCATCGCGACGGGCAGCGTCCCGCCGACCCGTCCGCCGGTGGCCGTCGTGCCCTGGTCGCCGTCTCCGCGGAACTGGACCCAGGCCACGGCGGCGGCGAGAACCAGCACGGCCAGCACGGCGCCTCCCGCTCCGGCGAGAACGCCGATGTGGGGACCCTTCCTCCCTCCGGACGGCTTCGTGAAGTCGACCCCTTGAGAGGAGACGGACGGCCATGTGGCGGGCGTGTTCCCGTTGGGCGGCGGGGCCGGTGACGGCCACCCCGCGCCGGGCAGGGGCGGCGGCGCGTGCGGCGGCGTGTGCGGCACCGAAGGGTGCGGCACCGGCGGGGCGGCCTGGAAGGGCGCCGGCGTCTGCGTCCGCAGCCGTGCGGACTCGGTGGCCGCCGTCTGGGCGCCCTGGGTGAGCATCAGGGCGTCCTGGGCGGGGCCCGGGGCGTCGGGCTGCTGCGCGCCCGCCGGCTGCGGGAGGCTGCCCGCGAGCGCCAGCAGGTGCGCCAGGACCTGCTGGGAGGCGGGACGCAGCGCCGGGTCCTTGCTGAGGCAGTTCGCCACGATGCCGCGCAGCGGATCGGGAAGGTCGCCGAGGTCGGGCGGCAGGTTCAGGATGCGGTGCATCACCGCGGGGATCGAGTCCTGCCCGAACGCCGGCCGCCCGTTCGCCGCGTACGTCATCGTGGCGCCCCAGGCGAACACGTCGGCGGCGGGCCCGACCATGGCTCCGGAGATCTGCTCCGGCGCCATGTAGGCGGGGGTGCCGACCGCCGTGCTCGACATGGTGCCGGTGGCGTCCAGCGCCCGCGCGATCCCGAAGTCGATCACGCGCGGGCCGTCCGGCGCGAGCAGCACGTTGGCGGGCTTGAAGTCGCGGTGCACGACCCCCGCCTGGTGGATCGCGGCGAGCGCCGTCATCGTCCCGATCGCCAGCCGGTCCAGGTCGGCGCCGCGCCGCGGGCCGTCCTGCGCCAGCACCCGCGACAGCGCCGGCCCGTCGATGTACTCGCTGACGATGTAGGGGCGGTCGCCCTCGACGTCGGAGTCCAGGACGCGGGCCGTGCAGAACGCCGACACCCGCTTGGCGACCGCGACCTCGGCCGCGAACCGGGAGCGGGCCTTCGGGTCGCCGCTGAAGCGCGCGTGCAGCAGCTTCACGGCGACCCGGTGGCCCGGCTCGTCCTCCCCGAGGTAGACGGCGCCCTGCCCGCCCTCGCCGAGCAGACCGGTCAGCCGGTACGCGCCGAGGCGGGAGGGATCGCCCTTGCGGAGGGGGGCGACCTCGGTCATTACTTGGACACGGTCCCGTACGCGGTCGCGGTCGTCTCGGACTGGAGCTGGCGCCACTCCCACCGCATCGTGGTGCCGCCGGAGGACGGGACGAACGTGACGTACCCGGAGGCGCACTCCTTCGGGTCCATCCCCGCCATCGGCGTCTCCCGGTACTGGACCCTGGCGCTGTTCTCGTCGCCGGACAGCAGCGAGAGCCGGGTGTAGCAGGTGTCCTGGGCACCGGACGGATAGGTGTACGTCGCGACGCCGCTGGAGTACAGCAGCGAGAACTTGACGTTGAAGGAGGTGTGGCCGGATTCGGCGCCCGGCTGGTACCCGTTGCCGGTCCAGTTGCCGAGCAGGCCCCCGGTGGTGCTGCCGGTCGGGCTGTCGGTCGGCGTGTAGGTGTTCGGCGGCGAGTAGGTCGGCGTCGGCGGGTCGTCGTCGCTGTTGGCGCCGATGACGGCGAGCACCACGACCACCAGGATCACGATCAGCGCGAGCGCGCCGCACCCGATCGCGATGATCGGCCCGGCGGAGCTGGACCGCTTCGGCGGCTGCCCGTACTGCGGCGGGCCGGGCGGCATCGGCATCCGGGGCTGCGTCTGCGGCGGGGGCGGCATCGCCCCGCCCTGGTACATCGGCATCGGCGGCGGCGTGATCGGCTGCTGCGGATGCCCGGCGGGGCCGGGCATTCCGCCCTGGTGCAGCGGCATCGGCGGCGGGGTGATCGGCTGCTGCTGCGGCTGGGGCCGCGGCGCCGGGGGCACCGGGGGCGGCGGCGGAAGCTGCGAGGCGATCCGGGTGCCCTGGTTGAGCAGGTCCTCCTGGCCGCCGCCCTGGTTCGCGGGCGCGGCGCCGACATGGCCGAGCAGGTTCAGCAGCAGCTGCGCCGCCGGGGGGCGCAGGCCCGCGTCCTTGGACAGGCAGCGCCCGATCATGTCGCGCAGCGGCCCCGCGGGCAGCGCCGACAGGTCCGGCTCCTCGTTGAGGATCCGGTTGATGATGACCGGCAGCGTGTCGGCCTCGAACGGCGACTGCCCGGTGCCGGCGAACACCATGGTCGCGGCCCAGGCGAAGATGTCCACCGCCGGGGTGAGCGGCGCGCCGGTGAGCTGCTCGGGCGCCAGGTAGCCGGGCGTGCCCACCACCATGCCGGTCGCGGTGACGGCGCTCTCCTGCGAGTTGACCGTCCGCGCGATGCCGAAGTCGACGACGCGCGGGCCGTCGGAGGCCAGCATGACGTTGTTCGGCTTGAAGTCGCGGTGCACGATCCCGGCCTCGTGGATGGCCGCGAGCGCGGTCACCGTGCCGATCGCGAGCCGCTCCAGCTCCGCCGCGCCGCGCGGGCCGTCGTGCGCGACGACGTCGTGCAGGGAGGGCCCGTCGATGAACTCGCTGACGACGTAGGGCTGGTCGCCCTGGACGTCGGCCTCCAGGACCCGGGCCGTGCAGAAGGGCTCGACCTTCTGCGCCGCCGCGACCTCGCGGGTGAACCGTGCGCGTGCGGCCGGATCGTTGGCCATCTGCGCGTGCAGCAGTTTGACGGCGACGTACTCGCCGTTCGGCGCCTTGCCCAAATAGACGGCGCCCTGGCCTCCGGCGCCCAACCGTCCGATGACCTCGTACCGTCCGAGTGCCCTAGGATCGCCCGGCTCCAGCGGAGCGGCATCCGGCATCTGACCCTCCCGTGACCCGCAGTGATGTCCGCGACATTGTGCGCCGGACCCGCTCGCGGGGCCCCGTGCCGGCGATCGCCGGGCTGACCCCCGCAGGGGATCCGCCCCCAACCTCAGGCGGGCACGATATCGCGTTAGTTCTGACGTTTCACTGATGTATCCGGTTCGGTGTTCCGCCTGCCGGGTACGGCCGTCCCGGCGCACCGGGGCGGCCGGTGCGCACAACGCCTCCGGGACCGATATGATCCCGCCGCCGCGGGAACCCCGGCAGGCGCCGCGGCCCCCGGAACGGGGCCGTGTCTCCCGCCGGGTATGTGATGGATGACACAGTGCGAGGGAAGAGTCGGGTGATGGGTGTCACTCGTGGGAACGGTCGCGCCTCGTGTGTCGCAGGTCACCAACCGTGACAGAATTTCCCGCCCGGATCGGGCACAAGAACGGCCCCCCGAGCGTTAGATCCGCGCGACGGGGCGCATAAAGCACTGAGGGGGATGGAGACAGAAGATGGCGACCGACTACGACAGCCCACGCAAGACAGACGACGACCTGAGCGAGGACAGCCTCCAGGAGCTCCAGGCACGCCGTGCCGACAAGGCGGCGAGCATCATCGACGAGGACCTGGACGCCGGCGAGGTCGCCGAGCTGCCGGGCGCCGATCTGTCGAACGAGGAGCTCACCTTCCGGGTGGTGCCTCGGCAGGCCGACGAGTTCACCTGCACGCGCTGCTTCCTGGTCCACCACCGCAGCCAGCTGGCCACCGAGAAGAACGGCCAGCCGGTCTGCCGCGAGTGCGCCGCCTGACCGGCGGCGGACACGGGGTGACGGGACGAGGGCGCGTGACGGGAGAGGCCGGGTGACGGGAGAGATCGAACCGCGTGGTGGCGAGGTGGAGCCGGCGCGCGGCGACGGCTCCACGGAGCTGGGCGAGCTGATCGGCCGGCTCGCCTCCGACGAGGACATGGACCGCGAGACCCGCGGCCGCCTGCTCGGGCGACTGGCCAGACTGCTCGGCCAGAGCGCCCGGAAGGTGGGGGCCGCGGGTGTCGCGCGCGGCAGGTGGCTCGCCGACCTGCTGCTCGCGGCGGCGCCGCACATCCCGATCCGCGATCTGGAGACCCTGCAGGCCCACCACCACGGGCTGATGGGCGAGGAGCTCGCCGACCGGATCGTCAAGGCGGCGGGCAACGCCACGACCGCCGTCGGCGCCGCCGGAGGCGCGCTGGCCGCGGTGGAGTTCGCCGCCCCGCCGCTGCTGCTGACCGCGCCCGCCCAGCTCGCCGCCGAGACGCTCGTCGTCGCGGCGATCGAGGTGAAGATGATCGCCGAGTTGCACGAGGTGTACGGCGTCAGCGTCCAGGGATCCGGCACCGCGCGCGGTGCCGCGTTCGTGACGTCCTGGGCCCGGCAGCGCGGCATCAACCCCCTGGAGGGCGGCACCCTCACCAGCGCCCTCGGCACGGCCGCCAAGAGCGCGCTGCGCCGGCGCATGCTCCGCGTCTTCGGCCGGAGCCTGTCCACCATGGGCCCCCTGCTCACCGGCGCCGCGGCCGGCGCCGCTCTCAACCGCTCCGCGACCAAGGGGCTGGCCCTCAAGGTCCGCAACGACCTGCGGGAGATCGCCGGCTCCCTGCCCCCGCTCCCCGGCGACCAGCCCCGTCGCCTGGACTCCTAGCCGGCCGCCCACCCCCTGGCGGCACGCGCGAGTGTCGAGGAGGCGGCGCGTCACTCGTGGCGCGCCCGTCTCCGTGCGCCTGAACATCCCGGGGCGCCTGAGCTTTCAGGCGACCCGGACCAGCGAGAACGCGTCGTGGCCGGTCCCTCCGATCAGCGGAGGAGCCGGCCACGACGCGCATGGCCTCCGGCCGGGGGCGGGCCCCCGGCGCGGGACGTCCTAGACGTCGGCCTTGAGGTTCTGCGGGAGCTGGCCGGTGCCCTTGGCCCACTGGTGGGCGGCGGCCCGGGTGGCGAGCAGCCGCGCGACCTCCATGCCGACGCCCATCACCACGGCCCACCCGATCGCCTCGGCCAGCGCCACGTCGGGGGACTCGGGGTTGGTCGGGGGCTCCTTGCCGGTGCTCTTCTTCCAGGCCAGCGTGATGACTTTCTTCGCGACGAAGCCGCCCGCGAATGCGGCCGCTCCGGCCATCACCCGCCAGCCGATGTCGCCCTTGTCCGCCATGTTGGTCCTCTCTCGTCCTGTCGTCTCCGACGCTACCGGAACGGCCCGCCCCCGGAGGGGAAGGCGATCACCGCGTCGGCGCCGGTAATCGGCATGCGACCCGGGCCGATGTCAATACGATTGGCCCCATGACAGAGCAGCCGCGTACTCCGCACGTCCCTCCGAAGCCATCCCTGGACGGCCTGGAGGACAGATGGGCACGCGTCTGGGAGGACGAGGGAGTCCACCGCTTCGACCGCACCCGGCCGCGCGGCGAGGTCTACTCGATCGACACCCCGCCGCCCACCGTGAGCGGATCCCTCCACGTCGGCCACGTCTTCTCCTACACCCACACCGACACCGTCGCCCGGTACCACCGCATGCGCGGTCGGGCGGTCTTCTACCCGATGGGCTGGGACGATAACGGCCTTCCGACCGAGCGCCGCGTGCAGAACCATTTCGGCGTCCGATGCGATCCGTCCCTTCCCTACGACCCCGACTTCGAGCCTCCCGCCAAGCCCGACCCGAAACGCCAGCAGCCGGTCTCGCGGCGCAATTTCATCGAGCTGTGCGAGCGCCTCACCGAGGTCGACGAGAAGGCCTTCGAGGAGATGTGGCGCCGCGTCGGCCTGTCGGTCGACTGGAGCCACCTCTACACCACCATCGGCGCCACCGCCCGGACGGCTTCCCAGCGCGCGTTCCTGCGCAACCTCGCCCGCGGCGAGGCGTACGTCTCCGAGGCGCCGACGCTGTGGGACGTCACGTTCCGCACCGCCGTCGCGCAGGCCGAGCTCGAGGACCGTGAGCACCCCGGCGCGTTCTACCGGATCCGGTTCCACGGCGACCAGCGCCCCGTCTACATCGAGACGACGCGGCCGGAGCTGCTTCCCGCCTGCGTCGCGCTGGTCGCGCACCCGGACGACGAGCGGTACCAGGAGCTGGTCGGGACGACCGTGCGCACGCCGCTGTTCGGCGTCGACGTCCCGGTCGTCGCGCACCGGCTGGCCGACCCCGGCAAGGGCTCCGGCATCGCGATGATCTGCACGTTCGGCGACGTCACGGACGTCACCTGGTGGCGCGAGCTGGACCTGCCGACCCGCGCGATCATCGACTGGGACGGGCGGCTCGCCGCCGACCCGCCGCAGGGCGTCCCCGCCCGGCCGTACGACGAGCTGGCGGGCAAGACGGTGTTCTCGGCCAAGGAGCGCGTCGTCGAGCTGCTGCGCGAGTCCGGCGACCTGGACGGCGAGCCCCGCAAGATCACCCGGCCGGTGAAGTTCTACGAGAAGGGCAGCAAGCCCCTGGAGATCGTCACCACCCGGCAGTGGTACATCCGCAACGGCGGCCGCGACGAGGGCGTCCGCGCGGAGCTGCTCGCCCGCGGGCGTGAGCTGGAGTGGCATCCGGGCTACATGCGGGCCCGCTACGAGAACTGGGTCGAGGGCCTGAACGGCGACTGGCTGATCTCGCGGCAGCGGTTCTTCGGCGTGCCGATCCCCGTCTGGTACCGGCTGGACGAGTCCGGCGAGCCGGTGTACGACGACCCGATCGTGCCGGCCGAGGACGCGCTGCCGGTCGACCCCTCGTCCGACGTCCCGCCGGGGTTCACCGAGGACCAGCGCGGCCGGCCGGGCGGTTTCGCCGGCGACCCCGACGTGATGGACACCTGGGCCACCTCGTCGCTGACCCCGCAGATCGCGGGCGGCTGGGAGCGCGACGGCGACCTGTTCGCCCGGGTCTTCCCCTACGACCTGCGGCCGCAGGCGCACGACATCATCCGGACGTGGCTGTTCTCCACGGTCGTGCGCTCGCACCTGGAGCACGGCTCGCTGCCCTGGAAGGGCACGGCCCTGTCCGGGTGGATCCTCGACCCCGACCGCAAGAAGATGTCGAAGTCCAAGGGGAACGTCGTCACGCCGATCGACCTGCTGCGCGAGTACGGCTCCGATGCCGTCCGGTACTGGGCGGCGAGCGGGCGCCCCGGCACCGACACCGCGTTCGACACCGGCCAGATCAAGGTCGGCCGCCGCCTCGCCATCAAGATCCTCAACGCGTCGAAGTTCGTGCTCGGGCTCGGCGAGGCGGCCCCGGACGCGCCGGTCACCGAGCCGCTGGACAAGGCGATGCTGGCGGCGCTGGCCGGGGTCGTCGAGGAGGCGACGGAGGCGTTCGAGGGCTACGACTACGCGCGCGCTCTTGAGCGCACCGAGCGGTTCTTCTGGGAGTTCTGCGACGACTACCTGGAGCTGGTCAAGGCCCGCGCTTACGGGGACGGGCCGCAGGCGCTGTCCGCGCGGGCGGCGCTGCGCACCGCGCTGTCGGTGCTGCTGCGCCTGTTCGCGCCCGTCCTGCCGTTCGTGACCGAGGAGGTCTGGTCGTGGTGGCGGCGCGGGTCGGTGCACACGGCCCCGTGGCCGTCCGCCGCCGAGCTGCCGCCGGGCGGCGACCCCGCCGTCCTCGCGGCCACGGGCGAGGCGCTCCGGCAGGTCCGCAAGGCCAAGTCGAAGGCCAGGGCGTCGATGCGCGCCGACGTCTCCCGCGCGGTCGTGCGCGGCTCGCAGGTGACGCGGATCGCGCGTCCCGACCTGGCCGCGGCCGGGCGGATCGCCGACCTGACCCTGGAGGACGCCCCCGCCGCGCTCACCGTCGACGTCGTGCTGGCCCCCGCGACGTAGATCACCCCGGCCGGGCCTTGACGCGGATCCGGCGCACTCCACATATTAGATCGGCAGTCTAATTGGATGCCGCCGCGCGGGACGGAACGAACGGTCCGCGCGGCGCGGGAGGGACACGGGATGAGCGAGATCGACGAGCGGCACCCCGTGATCGCCCCGCGCCGGGTGCGGTTCGACTGGGAGGACACGCCGCTGCACTGGATCCCGGGCGAGCCGGTCGCCACGCACTTCATCAACGTCCTGCACCTGCTGCTGCCCGCGGGCGAGCGGTGGTTCGTGCACGTCTACAAGGAGGCGCTCCCGCTCGTCCGCGACGACGAGCGCCTCTACCGCGAGGTCAAGGGCTTCATGGGCCAGGAGGCCGTGCACGCCTACTCCCACCAGGGCGTCCTGGACCGGCAGATGCGGGAGCAGGGCCTCGATCCGCGCCCGCTCACCGACCGGATCGAGTGGGTGTTCCGGCGGATCCTCGGCGACCGGTGCTGGATCCCGTTCCTGCCCCGCAAGCGCTGGCTGTTCGTGCGGATCGGCGTCATCGCGGGCATCGAGCACTACACGGCGGTGCTCGGGCAGTGGATCCTGGACGCCCGCGAGCTGGACGAGGCCGGCGCCGATCCGACGATGATGGACCTGCTGCGCTGGCACGGCGCCGAGGAGGTCGAGCACCGGTCCGTCGCGTTCGACGTCTACCAGCACGTGGCCGGGCGGTACTGGATGCGGTTCATCGCGTTCTTCCTCGGCGTCCTCGCGCTGCCGCTGATGGTGTACGCCGGGGCGGTGTTCCTGTGCCGGGCCGATCCGACGCTGAAGGGCGTCCGCCCGCGGATCCGCGACTACCGGCGGGCGGTGCGGCGCGGGCTGTTCCCCAGCAACCGGTTCATGATCTCCGCGGGGCGCGCCTACCTGCGGCGCGACTACCACCCGTCCCGCGCGTGCTCGACGCAGCGGGCGCTCGACTACCTCGCCTCGTCGCCCGCGGCGCGGGCCGCGGGCGGCCGGGCGTCCTGAGCCATGTCGCTCACAGGGCCGCTGACAGGGCCGCTCACAGTGTGCAGGGCAGGTGCTTGATGCCGTTGATGAAGTTGGAGTAGAGCATCTGGGGCTCCCCGCTCGCCCGGATGCCCGGGACGCGGGTGAACAGCTCCCGGAACATCACCGTGATCTCCTGCCGGGCCAGGTTCGCGCCCAGGCAGAAGTGCGGGCCGGGGCCGCCGAACCCGACGTGGGGGTTGGGGGAGCGGGTGATGTCGAAGACGTCCGGGTCCGTGAACACCTCCGCGTCGCGGTTCGCGGAGTTGTAGAACAGCAGGACCTTGTCGCCCGCCCGGTACCGCTGGCCGTTCATCTCGTGGTCGCGGGTGACGGTCCGGCGGAACTGGATGACCGGCGTCGCCATCCGGACGATCTCCTCGACCGCCCCGGGGATGCGGGCGTCGAAGTCCTCCATCAGCAGCGCCCGCTGCTCGGGGTTGTCGGTGAACAGCTTCAGCCCGTGCGTCATCGCGTTGCGGGTCGTCTCGTTGCCGGCCACGACGAGCAGGATGAAGAACGAGCCGATCTCCTGGTCGGTGAGCGACTCGCCGTCCACGTTGGCCGAGACCAGCCGCGACACGAGGTCGTCGCCGGGGTGCCGGCGGCGCCTGCGGGCGAGCTTCATCGCCAGGTGGTTCAGCTCGTACCCGGCGGACATCGCCATGAGCAGCCCGTACAGGACGCCGATCCGGGTGATGCCCTCGCGGGTCACGTCCCGGCCGCCGGTGTACTCCGGGTCGCCGAGCCCGAGGATGGTGTTCGTCCGGTCGTACACCATCGGGCGCACCTGCTCGGGGATGCCCATCATGTCGCAGATGACCTGCACGGGCAGCCGCGCCGCGACGTCGGTGACGAAGTCGGCCGACCCCTTGCGCTCCAGGTCGTCGACGATCCGCGTCGCGGTCGCCTGCAGGTCGGTCTCCAGCTTGGCGAGGACGCGCGGGGTGAACGCCCGCGACACGATCCTGCGGATCTTGGCGTGCCGCGGGTCGTCCATGTTGATCATCGAGCCGAAGTAGCGGGCCATGTACCGGGGCAGGTCGGCGATGCTGTTCGAGCACGGCTCGCTGCTGAACACCTCCGGCGTCCGGCTGGCCTCCACCACGTCCGCGTGCCGGGTGAGGGCGTAGTAGCCCGGTCCGGTCCGGATGAACGGCAGCTTGAGCTCGGGGAAGAACGCCGGGCGCTCGCGCTCGCGCAGCCGCGCGAACGCCGCCGCCCGCCGGTCCGGGGGGAGGGTCCAGAAGGCCAGATCGGACAGGTCGTCCTGCGTCGCCCGTGCCGTCGTCGTCACCGCGCACCGTCCTCGGTAGTCAGAACGCCGTTCGGTTGCCATCGAACCCAGCCTTCCGGACCCCCGTCAAGGCCGATCAGGCCGCCGCCGGGGTCCGGCGGTGCAGGACGGCCCGCTCCGCGGCCGTCCACGCCCCGGACGTCAGCAGGTACAGCCCCGCCGCCAGCGGCAGGAACGCCGCCACGGCGACCGTCCCGAACGGCGCCAGCCGCGCGACGGCGCCCATCGGCCCCTCGGCGGTGACCCGCCGCGACGTCACCACCGCGACGACCGCGAGCAGCGCGAACAGGCCGAGGAAGACGAGCGAGGGCGGCGCGAGGAGGCCGCCGCCGAGGACGCCGATCCAGTTCTGCCCGAGCGGCGCCGCGAGCAGCGTGTGCGCGAGCAGCAGGTTCTGGTGCCCGGCGACCGTCGCGGACACGAACAGGCGGTACATGACCATGAAGAACGGGATCTGCGCGACCATCGGCAGGCATCCGGCCACCGGTGTGGCGCCCTCCGCCTCGTACAGC
Source organism: Actinomadura sp. NPDC000929 (assembly GCF_040492065.1). Classification (NCBI taxonomy): domain Bacteria; kingdom Bacillati; phylum Actinomycetota; class Actinomycetes; order Streptosporangiales; family Thermomonosporaceae; genus Actinomadura; species Actinomadura sp. NPDC000929. The sequence goes on from NZ_JBEUPA010000190.1 coordinate 12,125, forward strand.
GCGGCCATCTCCCGCTGGAGCCGCCGCGGGTCCTTCGCGTGCTTCTTCTGGAGCGCCTGGACCTTGGGCAGGAGCCGGGTGCGCGCCCGCTCGCCCCTGGCGGCCGAGACCGCCAGCGGGACGAGCGCCAGCCGCACCCCGGCGGTGAACAGGACGATCGCCAGCGCGGTGGCCAGGCCGCCTGCCACCGGGTCGAGGGCGTCCGCGAGACCGCCCACGAGGGAGGCGGCGATGGAGACGGGAATGTCGAACATGAGAGAAGAACCTTCCGGAACGAGGGGATCGGTGGCGTTCCGGCCGCGCTCAGGCGGCCGCGATCCCCGTTCCGGGCGCTCGCGGGCGGGGCCGTCCCGCCGCGTCCGGGTCCCGCTGCGGCAGGAAGGCGGTCCGCAGCGTCCTGTCCCGCAAGGTCGTCCGCACCCGCGCCCGCGCCGCTCCCAGGCCCCGGTGCGCCGCGCGGACCCGCACCGCCGCGAGCACCAGGAGCCCGGCCACGGTCAGCGCGCCCAGCGTGACCAGCACCGACTGCCCCGGCGCCGACCCGGCCCATTCGGCCACCGCGAACCCGCGCAGCAGCGCGAAGACCAGCAGTGACCAGAGCACGACGAGCCTCTTTCCGGTGCGCGGCGGCGAGATGTGATCAGTCTGCCACGGCGGCGCGATGACGATCGCCCGGCTTCCGGTCACAGCAGCAGGAGGGCGAGGGCGGACAGCGAGGCGAGGGCCGCCGCGGTCTTCACGGGCGGCATGCGGACGGCCATCGCGGCGTCCCGGCCCTCGTCGCGGGCCAGGTAGGTGAGGAGGGCGCTCAGCGCACGCCCGGCGCCGAAGGCCGTGCCGGTCAGCACGGTCGTGAGCGGGTCTTCGTGGATCAGGAGCAGGCCCAGGGCCAGGACGTAGGGGGCCGTGGCGGACACGTAGGTGCGGACGCCGGTCCCGAGTTCGAAGCCGAACTGGAGGGCGCCCCTGCGGAGGTGGGCCTGCAGCACGTCCTGGGGGATCTGGCGGGCGTTCTGGGGGAGCGGGACGCGGACCAGTCCGGCTTCGCGCGCGGCCCCCAGCGCGGCGAGGGCCAGGATCGCGGCGGTGCGGACGCCCGGCGGAAGCGGTGCGGAGAGGCCGGACAGCAGCCAGATCACCGTCGCGGTGAGCGTGCCTCCGAGCAGGAGCCCGAGGGTGAAGACGGCCAGGACCTCGCCCTGCCGTACGGGGGCCCGCCAACCTGGCGAGAACAGCACGGATTCGCTGTTGCGCGTTCAGACGCTGCCCGACAGCGAGAATCCGGCGAGCGCGCCGATCGACGCCCAGCACAGGACGGCGGCGTCCAGGGCGGCGGCCGCCACCGACAGGAGCGCGAGGGCGGCGACGGGCAGGAGCGGATCGGTCGTGCCCCGCCGCATCCGCCCCGCGGTCAGTTCTTGCACGCCATCGCCTTGCGGCAGATGGTCTTGTACCAGTTGCCCTTCTTGGACTTCTTCCAGCCGTCATGGCAGCGCCAGGTGACGCCCTTCTTGCAGCTGCCGCAGCTCTTGGCGTAGGCCCAGAGCCAGCCGTCGTAGCCGCCGCCGTAGCACTGGTTGGGGCGCAGCTTGTAGCGGCCGGGATCCGAGACTCCCGATTTGTGGAAGCCCTTGTACTTCCCGCTCGTCCGGCAGCACACGCTGCACACGAGGCTGGGCCCGCAGCCGGGGGAGCAGTTGTGGTTGGCCGCGTACGACGGACAGCGCGGATAGATGTCGTAGTAGCCGACCAGCTGGAAACCCGAGGCGAGCGCCTCGCGCGCGGGCGGGAAGACGCCGAGGGCCTTCAGCCCGGCGGTGGCGCCCGCGGCGGCGAGCCCGGTGAGGACGCTGCGCCGCACCGGCCGGAACCGCGGCCCGTCCGCGGGCGCCGGGC
>NZ_JBEUPA010000191.1:0-13922 GCF_040492065.1 Actinomadura sp. NPDC000929
GCGGGCGCGGGACGGTCGGCCTCCGGCCGCTGCTGAGCTGGGGGCGGGGACGCGGCGGCGGCCTGCGCCACCGACTGCTGCTGCGCGGTCGGCTGCGCGCCCGGCGGCTCGGACCGCCCGACCCGGCTGGGGATCGGGTTGGCCGGCGCGGGCGGGGACGCGGGCGGCGGGACGGGACGCGGGGGCGGAGGCAGCCGCTTGCTCTCCGGCTCAGGGACCGGCTTGGCCGGACGCCCCTCGTCGAAACCCGCCGCGATCACCGTGACCCGGACCTCGTCGCCGAGCGCGTCGTCGATGACCGCGCCGAAGATGATGTTGGCATCGGGCGCCGCCGCGTTGGACACCAGCTGCGCCGCCTCGTTGATCTCGAAGAGCCCGAGGTCGGAGCCGCCGGAGATGGACAGCAGCACGCCGTGCGCGCCGTCGATGCTGGCCTCCAGCAGCGGGCTGGAGATCGCCATCTCGGCGGCGGCGACCGAGCGGTCGTCGCCGCGCGCCGAGCCGATGCCCATCAGCGCCGAGCCGGCGCCGGACATCACGGACTTGACGTCGGCGAAGTCGAGGTTGATCAGGCCCGGGGTGGTGATCAGGTCGGTGATGCCCTGGACACCGGACAGCAGCACCTGGTCGGCGGCCTTGAAGGCGTCCAGCACGCTGACCTGCCGGTCGGAGATCGACAGCAGCCGGTCGTTCGGGATGACGATGAGGGTGTCGACCTCGTCGCGCAGCGTCTCGATGCCGGCCTCGGCCTGCATGGCGCGGCGCTTGCCCTCGAAGCTGAAGGGCCGGGTGACGACGCCTATGGTCAGCGCGCCGAGCGAGCGGGCGATGTTGGCGACCACGGGCGCGCCGCCGGTGCCGGTGCCGCCGCCTTCGCCGGCGGTGACGAACACCATGTCGGCACCCTTGAGGACCTCCTCGATCTCCTCCCGGTGGTCCTCGGCGGCCTTGCGGCCGACGTCGGGGTTCGCCCCGGCGCCGAGGCCCCGGGTGAGCTCGCGGCCCACGTCCAGTTTCACGTCGGCGTCACTCATCAGCAGCGCCTGGGCGTCCGTGTTGATCGCGATGAACTCGACGCCCTTGAGTCCCTCTTCGATCATCCGGTTGACGGCGTTGACGCCGCCGCCGCCGATGCCGACGACCTTGATGACCGCGAGGTAATTCTGCGGTGCTGCCACGACGAGGGGCCTTTCCGCTCTCTCCGACCGCCCTGCCCGATCTGCCGACCGTGCCGTCGCGGTGTTCCCGACCTGTATTCCGACTGTGCTTTGAGCTGTGTTTCGCTCTGTGTATCCGAGCTGGGTGTTCGAGCTGGTTTGTGAAGCCTCGCTGTGAAGCCGTCTGCTGGCGGGGGTAAACCCTCACCCTCAACTTGAGGCTTACAGTTATGTCAACCTGAGGACTGATACGGACAGTAGGGCGGCCTTACCGCCAGGGTCAACTAACCTCCCCCGAACTCCACCGGCGTGTCGCGGACCGCCCGCCTTCGCAGGTCCCCCGGCCCGGCCGCCCGAGCGGGCTCATTCCGTCTTGAGGACCTCCGGCGAGCTGACATCGACGGTGCGGACGGCGCGCCCCGCCGCCGTCCGCCGCACGGCGTCCAGCAACCTGATCTTCTCGTCTGCCCGTTCGGCGGCCCCCCACACCACCGTCTGGCCGCCCGCCATGTAGAGGGTCACCTCCTCGGGACCGCTCGCCTCCACCTCGGTGAGCTTGCCGCTGAGGCGTTCGGGCAGCGCGGACAGCACGGTGAGCGCCGCCAGGGTCGCCCGGTCGGACGGCCCGGGCGAGGCGACCGTGAGCGCGGGAAGCCCCGCCGGGCGGGCCTCCTCGTCGGCGACGGTCACGCCGTGCCGGTCGAGCAGGTGGTAGCCGTCGCCGTCGCGGAACACCGCGATCGGCTCGCGCTCCCGCACGACGATGCGGACCGTCCCCGGCCAGCGCCGCTCGATCGCCGCCGACTCGACCTCGCGCAGCCGCTCGACGCGGTCGCGCACCGCGCCCGTCCTGAGCCGCACCATCGGCGTGCCGAGATCGATCCCGGCGGAGGCCACCACCTGGTCGGCGGACGCGAGGCGGGTGCCCGTCACCTCGACGTGCCGCACCACCAGCAGCCTCGACCCGAGCAGGACCCAGGACACCGCGCCGAGCGCGCCGACCACCAGGAGGGTGACGAACACCACCTTCCAGCGGTTCGCGCGGGCGCGCCCGTCCGGCGCCGCGGTCTCCGTGTCCGGATCGTGCTCCGGCTCCGGCGACGCGCGGCGGCCCGTCTGCGCCTCAGTCATGCCCCAAGCCTGACAGTGATCCCCGCGCCGGCCGCCGACCCCGCGCGCGACGGCGTGTCACGCCCCGCTCCCCCGAAAGCCGATCCCCCCGACATGCCCGACCCCCTCGGCGAGCCCGATCTCCTGTCGAGCCCTATCGCCCCGACGGGCCCTGCGCCCCGGCGAGCCGTTCCAGGATGAGCGGGCCGAGCTGGGTCACGTCACCGGCGCCCAGCGTGATGACGACGTCGCCGGGGCGGGCGAGCGACGCCGCGATGCCGGGCACCTCGTCCCGCTCGGGCGCGTAGACGGTCTCGGTTCCCGGCGGGACGGCGTCGGCGACCAGCGCGCCGGTGACGCCGGGCTCGGGGTCCTCGCGGGCGCCGTAGACGTCGAGGACGACCGCGACGTCGGCGAGGCCGAGCGCGGCGCCGAACTCGGCGGCGAAGAACCGGGTGCGGCTGTACAGGTGCGGCTGGAACACGGCGACGATGCGGCCCCGCCCGTCCGGCCCCTCGCCCTTCTCCCCCAGGTAGTCGCGGGTGGCGTCCAGGTCGGCGGTCAGCTCGGTCGGGTGGTGGGCGTAGCTGTCGAACACCTCGACGCCGCCCGCCTCGCCCTTGCGCTCCAGCCGCCGCATCGCCCCGCCGAACGCGGCGAGGCCGTCGCGCACCGGCGCGTCGTCCAGGCCGAGGGACCGCGTGACCGCGACGACGGCGGCGGCGTTGAGCGCGTTGTGCCGCCCCGGCACGGCCAGCGTGAACTCCCCGTCGCCCTCGATCTCGAAGCGGGAGCCGAGGCCGCGCGGCGTGAACCCGGTCACGCGCAGGTCGGCGCCTTCGGCCTGCCCGTAGGTCAGCACCGTCAGGCCGCGGGCCCGCGCCCGCTCGGCGAGCTCCATCGCGACCGGGTCGTCGGCGCCGGCGACGAGGGTGCCGCCCGGCTCGATCCGGTCGACGAAGCGGGCGAAGTTCTCCTTGACCTTCTCGAACCCGCCGTAGTTGTCGAGGTGGTCGGCCTCGACGTTGGTGACGACCGCGATGTTCGGGGTGTACATGAGGAACGAGCCGTCGCTCTCGTCGGCCTCCGCGACGAACGCCTCGCCGGTGCCCTCGTCGGCGCCGAGGCCCGTGGTGACGAGCTGCCCGCCGATGCAGTAGGACGGGTCGGCGCCGGCGTGCTGGAGCGCCACCGTCAGCATCGAGGTGGTGGTGGTCTTGCCGTGCGTGCCGGCGACCGCGACGGCCCGGCGGTCCGCCATCAGCGAGGCGAGCGCGGCCGAGCGGTGCAGGACGCGAAGCCCGCGCGCGCGTGCGGCGACCAGCTCGGGGTTGGTGTCGCGGATCGCCGTGGACACCACGACGGTGTCGGCGTCGCCCACGTGCGCGGCGTCGTGCCCGACGAACACCTTGGCGCCGAGGTCGCCGAGCTGGGTGAGCAGCTCGGAGTCGCGCGCGTCGCTGCCGGACACGGCGATGCCGCGCCGCAGCATGATGCGGGCGACGCCGGACATGCCGGCGCCCCCGATCGCGATGAAGTGGACCCGCCCGAGATCGGCCGCCGGCACCGCCTCCCCCGGGTCGATCAGGCTCATCGGGCGGCGCCCGCGGAGCGGACCACTTCGTAGACCATCTGGGCGAGCGCGACGTCGGCGTCGCGGCGGCCCATCCGGCCGGCGGCCTCCGACATGTGCGCGACGCGGGCCGGGTCGGCCAGCACCGGAAGCAGGTGCCGGGCGATCCAGTCCGGCGACAGCTCGGCGTTGTCGACCAGCATGCCGCCGCCCGCCGCGACGATCGGCTCGGCGTTCAGCCGCTGCTCGCCGTTGCCGATGGGGAGCGGGACGTACACCGCAGGCAGCGCGACCGCGGCCAACTCGGCGCAGGTCATCGCGCCCGCGCGGCACATCGCCATGTCGGCGGCGGCGTAGGCGAGGTCCATCCGGTCGCAGTAGGGGATCGTGACGTACTGCGGGCCGCCGGCCGCGGGCTCGGGCTCCTCGGTGTTCTTCGGCCCGACGATGTGCAGCACCTGGATGCCCGCCTGCCGGAAGTACGGCGCGGAGGCCACGGCGGCCTGGTTCAGCGAGCGGGCGCCCTGCGAGCCGCCGAAGATCAGCAGCGTGGGCAGGTCGGGGAGCAGCCCGAAGTAGGAGCGGGCCTTGTCGCCCATCGCCAGCCGGTCCAGCGTCGCGATCTCGCGGCGCAGCGGGATCCCCACGAAGCGGGCGTTCGGCAGCGGCGAGTCGGCGTGCGAGACCGCCACGTGCTCGGTGAAGCGGGCGCCGAGCTTGTTGGCCAGGCCGGGCTTCGGGTTGGCCTCGTGCACGATGATCGGCACCTTGCGCTTGCGCGCCGCGAGGTAGCCCGGGGTGGCGACGTAGCCGCCGAAGCCGACGAGGATGTCGGCCTGGGCCTGGTCGAGGACGGAGGCCGCCGCGTTGATCGCCCCGCGCAGCCGGCCGGGCACCGACAGCAGCTGCGGGGTGAGCGTGCGCGGCAGCGGCACCGGCGGGATCAGGGCGAGCTCGTAGCCCCGCTGCGGGACGAGACGGGTCTCCAGCCCCCGCTCGGTCCCCAGACAGACGACCCCGGTGTTCGGGTCGTTGCGGCGCAGCGCGTCGGCGAGCGCCAGGGCGGGCTCGATGTGTCCGGCGGTGCCGCCGCCGGCCAGGACAACCCTCATGTCCGTTGACAACTCCTCAGCGTGGTTCGAAGGGGGGATTTCAACGCCGTGCCAGACCCAGCCAGCTTAGAGCCCTCACGACCGGTCCGGGACCCCGTGCGGAGAGTGCCTGCCGCGCGCCGGGCTCGCGCTTGGCGAACGCGAGCAGCATGCCGAGCGCGAACAGGGTCGGGATGAGCGCCGAGCCCCCGTAGGACACCAGCGGGAGGGGGATTCCCGTGATGGGCAGGACGCCGATGACCGCGCCGATGTTCACGATCGCCTGGACCACCAGCCACGCCGTGGCCCCCGCGGCGGCGAGCCGGGTGAACGGGTCCTTCACGCGCCGGGCGATCCGCAGGCCCGCGTAGGTGAGCATCCCGAACAGGCCGAGCACGACGAGCGTCCCGACGAGGCCGAACTCCTCCCCCACGATCGCGAAGATGAAGTCGGTCTCGGCGTGCGGCAGGTAGTCCCACTTGGCGCGGCCCTCACCGAGGCCCGTGCCGAACAGGCCGCCCGAGGCGACCGCGAACAGCCCCTGCGTGCCCTGGTAGTTGGTGGTGAGCTGGTTGCCGGACGGGTCGAGGAACCCGGTGAGGCGCTGCATCCGGTACGGCTCGACGATGATGAGGATCGACACGAGCAGGCACACGAGCCCCGCGATGCCGACGAACAGCCGGCCGGGGGCGCCGACGACCCACAGCAGCGCCAGGAAGATCGTGAGGAGCACCAGCGTGGTGCCGAGGTCGCTGCCCAGCATCACCAGCAGGACGAGCACCCCGGCGCCCGGCATCAGCGGCACCAGCAGCGGCCGCCACTCGGTGAGCTGGCCGAGCCGGTCCTTGCGGGCCAGCAGGTCGGCGCCCCACAGCACCAGGGCGAGCTTGGCCAGCTCGGACGGCTGGATCTGCACCGGGCCGAGGTCGACCCAGCGGGTCGCGCCGCCCGCGCTGCGCCCGAGCCCGGGGACCAGCACCAGCGCCAGCGCGACGACCGACAGCAGAAGCAGCGGGTAGGCGAGCGCGCGGAACGTCTTCACCGGCAGCCGGGACGCCACCCACATGCCGGGCAGCCCGATCGCGACCCACACGGCCTGCTTCTGGAACAGCGTGTACGCCGAACCCGTCGCCTGGAGCTGCTTCACGCTGGAGGCCGACAGCACCATCGTCAGGCCGAGCGCGAGCAGCATCACCGAGCAGCCCAGCACCAGGTAGTAGGAGGTGAGGGGCCGGTCGAGCAGCCCCACGGCGGCGACCACCTGCTCCCGTGGACCCGGACGCCGGGCGGCGCCGTCCTCCCCGGCCGCGGTGGTCATCGTTACCGGGCGTCCCGGGAGAGGCGCTCGACCGCCGCGATGAAGGCGTCCCCGCGGGCCGGGTAGTTGGCGAACATGTCGAAGGAGGCCCCGACGGGCGCGAGCAGCACGGTGTCCCCCGGCCGGGCGAGGCCGGAGGCGTGGGCGACGACGCGGTCCATCGCCCCAGTGTCGGTGTCGGGGACGTCCACCACGGGGACATCCGGGGCGTGTCGCGCGAGCGCCTCGGCGATCCGGTGCCGGTCGCGCCCCATCAGCACGGCGCCGCGCAGCCGGCCGGCGCACGAGCGCACCAGGTCGTCGACGTCCAGGCCCTTGAGGAGGCCGCCGGCGATCCACACGACGCTGTCGTAGGCGGCGAGGGACGCGGCGGCGGCGTGCGGCTGGGTCGCCTTGGAGTCGTTGACGTAGGCGACGCCCGCGACGTCGGCGACGTGCTGGATGCGGTGCGGGTCGGGGACGAACGCCCGCAGCCCCTCGCGGACGGCCTCGGGCGGCGCGCCGAACGCGCGGGCCAGCCCGGCGGCGGCGAGCGCGTTGGCGACGTTGTGCGGCGCGAACGGCCGCACGTCGCCGAGCGCGGCGAGTTCGGCGGCCTGGGTCGCGGGGTCGTCGGTGAAGGCCCGGTCGACCAGCAGTTCCTCCACGACGCCGAGCTCCCCGGGCCGCGGCACCTGGAGGGTGAAGCCGATCCTCCGGGACACGCCCTCGGCGCGTTCGGCGAGCGCCGCGGAGATGTCGTCGTCGGCGTTGTAGACGGCGACGCAGCCCGGGGCGAAGATCTTGGCCTTGGCGCCGACGTAGGCGTCCATGGAGCCGTGCCAGTCGAGGTGGTCGGGCGCGACGTTCAGCACCGTGGCCGCGTACGGGGCGAGGGAGCGGGACCAGTGCAGCTGGTAGCTGGAGAGCTCCACCGCCAGCACGTCGTAGGGCTCGCTCACGGCCTCCACGATGGGAGTGCCGACGTTTCCGACGGCCATGGCCTTGTGCCCGGCGGCGGTGAGCATGCACGCCAGCATCCGCACGACCGTGGTCTTGCCGTCCGTCCCGGTGATGGCCAGCCAGGGCGCCGCGCCCTCGGGGCGGAGCCGCCACGCCAGCTCCACCTCGCCGATGATCTCGATGCCGGCCGCGGCGGCCGCGGCGAGCAGCGGCGCGTCCGGGCGCCAGCCCGGCGAGGTCACGACGAGGTCGGCGTCCGCCGGGAGGGACTCGCCGTCGCCGAGGCGGACCGTGACCCCGCGGGCCTCCAGCTCGGCGGCGTGGCCGCGCTGCTCCTCTCCGTCGCGGGCGTCGACGATGGTGACGCGGGCGCCGCGCGCGGCGAGGACGCGGGCGGCGGCGCGGCCGGACACGCCGAGCCCGGCCACGCACACGCTCTGGCCGTCCCAGGGGCGGCCCTCCCAGGGGCGCTCGTTCACTTCTTCGGCATCCATTCGAGGTAGAACAGGCCGATGCCGATCGCCACGAACAGCGCGGACATCAGCCAGAAGCGCACGACGATCGTGGTCTCGGCCCAGCCCGACAGCTCGAAGTGGTGCTGCAGCGGGGCCATCTTGAACACGCGTTTGCCGGTCATCTTGAACCCGCCGACCTGGATGATCACCGACAGCGTGATCATCACGATCAGCCCGCACAGGATGGCCAGCAGCAGCTGGGTGCGGGTGAGGATCGCCAGGCCGACCAGCACGCCGCCGAGGGCCAGCGAGCCGGTGTCGCCCATGAAGATCTTCGCGGGCGGGGCGTTCCACCACAGGAACCCGAACACGCCGCCGAGCACGGCCGCGGCGACCACCGCGAGGTCGAGGGGGTCGCGGACGCTGTAGCAGTTCGGGACGAGGCTGGCGGCGCAGCTGTTGCGCAGCTGCCAGTTGCCGATGATGACGTAGGCGGCCAGCACCATGCCGGCCGGGCCCGCCGCGAGTCCGTCCAGACCGTCGGTGAGGTTCACGCCGTTGGACATGGCCGCGATGAGCAGCAGCGCCCACACCACGAACAGGTACGGGCCGATCGAGGGGCCGAAGTCGCGCAGGAAGGACAGGTGGGGGTCGGCGGGGGTGACGTCGTAGCCGTTGGGGAAGTTCAGCGACGCGACCGCGAACACGACGCCGACGAGGATGATGCCGATCATCTTGGCGCCGCTGCGCAGCCCGAGGCTGCGCTGCTTGAACACCTTGATGTAGTCGTCCACGAACCCGACGAGGCCGAGGCCCGTCATCAGGAACAGCACCAGGATCCCCGAGATGGTGGGGGCCTCCCCGGTGAACAGGTGCGCGGCCGCGTAGCCGACGAGCGAGCCGACGATGAAGACCGTCCCGCCCATCGTGGGGGTGCCGCGCTTGTTCAGGTGGGCCTCGGGGCCCTCGTCGCGGATCATCTGGCCGTAGCCGAGCCGGTTGACGATGCGGATCCACACCGGCGTGCCGACCCCGACGAAGATCAGCGCGATCCCCGCGGCGATGATGATGTTGGTCATCGGCCGTCCTCCGCGAGGATCGCCTCGGCCACCCGTTCCAGGCCGGCCACGCGGGAGCCCTTCACCAGCACGACGTCCCGCGGCGCCAGCCGCTCCCTGAGCACGGTCACCGCCGCGCCGACGTCATCCACCTGTACGCACTCTCCCGTCCATGACGCCACCTGCCCGGCCCCTTCGGCCATCGCCGCCGCGTTCGCACCGACCACCACGAACCCGGCGATCCCACTGCGCGCGACATGCTGCCCGATCCTGGCATGTTCCGCCACGGACGAGTCACCTAGTTCGGCCATCTCGCCCAGGACCGCGTAGGCGCGGCGGCCGCGGGCCAGGTGAACGAGCACGTCGATCGCGGCGCGGGTCGAGTCGGGGTTGGCGTTGTAGGCGTCGTTCACCACGGTCACCCCGTCGGCCCGCTCGGTGACCTCCATCCGCCACCGGCTGACCGGCACGGCCGCCGAGAGCGCCTCGGCGACCGCTCCGGGCGCGAGCCCCGCCGCACGCGCCGCCGCGGCCGCGGCCAGCGCGTTCGGGACGGCGTGCGAGCCGTGCAGGCGCAGCGCGACCGGCGCCGCGCCCTCCGGCGTCACGAGGGTGAAGCTCGCCCGGCCCTGCTCGTCGAGGGTCTCGTCCTCGGCGCGGACCGCGGCGCCCGGCGAGCGGCCGAACATGACGACCTCGCCCCGCGTCCGGGACGCCATCGCGCTGACCAGGGGGTCGTCGGCGTTCAGGACGGCGGTGCCGCCCGGCGGGACCGCCTCCACGATCTCGCCCTTGGCCAGGGCGATGTTCTCCCTGCCGCCGAACTCCCCGACGTGCGCGGTGCCGACGTTCAGCACGACGCCGACGTCCGGGCGCGCGATCCCGGTGAGGTAGGCGATGTGGCCGATGCCGCGGGCCCCCATCTCCAGCACGAGGTGCCGGGTGGCGGCGTCGGCGCGCAGCACGGTGAGCGGCAGCCCGATCTCGTTGTTGAACGAGCCGGGCGGGTAGACCGTCGGGCCCGCGCCGCTGAGGACCTGCCCGATGAGGTCCTTGGTGGAGGTCTTGCCGGCCGAGCCGGTGACCGCGACGACGGTCACGTCGGGCAGCCGCTCCAGGACGCCCCTCGCGAGCCGTCCGAGGGCCTCCTGGACGTCGTCGACGACCACGCACGGCCCGTCCACCGGGCGCTGCGCGAGCACGCCCGCCGCCCCGGCCGCGAGGGCCCCGGCCGCGAAGTCGTGCCCGTCCGCGCGGTCGCCCTTCAGCGCCGCGAACAGCGCCCCGGGCTCCACCGCGCGGGAGTCGATCACCACGGGGCCGTCCACCACCGGGTCGTCCACCACCGGGTCCGGCGGCCCGTGCCGGGTCCCTCCCGTGATCTCCGCGATCGTCGACAGCGGAAGTGGGATCACGCCTGCGTCCCGTCCCCTCTTGTCCCTTGTCCATGGCGCCGGAGCGCGTCCGCACGGCGCCGGAGCGCGGCGCGCACGACCTCGCGGTCGTCGAACGGATGTACCTCGCCGGCCACGTTCTGGCCCTGCTCGTGCCCCTTGCCCGCGACGACGACCACGTCGCCGCGGCGGGCGCGGCCGACGGCCAGGTCGATCGCCGCGGCGCGGTCGGGCTCCACGACGATGTGCGCGCGCTCCGGCTGCGGCACCTTGAGCCCGCCCTCGACCATAGCGGCAAGGATGGCCAGTGGATCTTCCGACCTCGGGTTGTCGTTGGTGAGGTACGCCATGTCGGCCAGCCGCGCGGCGGCCTCGCCCATGAGCGGCCGCTTGCCGCGGTCGCGGTCGCCGCCGCAGCCGATCACCACCGCGAGGTCGCCCTCGGTGACGGGCCGCAGCGCGTTCAGGACGGCCTCGACCGCCCCCGGCTTGTGCGAGTAGTCGACGAGGGTCACGAAGTCCTGCCCCTCGTCGACCCGCTCCAGCCGTCCGGGGACGCCGGGCAGCGACGCCACCCCGCGGACCGCCGCCTGCAGCGGGATGCCCGCCTCCACCAGCGCGACGATCGCGGCCAGGGCGTTGGCGACGTTGAACGGCCCGGCGAGGCGGACCTCGCCGTCGGCCTCGATGCCGAGGGGGCCGACCACGCGGAACACGCTGCCGTCGGCGCCGACGCGCACGTCCTCGGCCCGCCAGTCGGCCGCCGGGTCCCCGGTCGGGGAGAACGTCGTCGCCGGCACCGTGGCGATCTCCAGCAGCTCGCGGCCGTAGTGGTCGTCGAGGTTGATCACGCCGACCCGCGAGTACTCGGGCGTGAACAGCCGCGCCTTCGCGAGGAAGTAGTCCTGCATGGTCGGGTGGTAGTCGAGGTGGTCCTGGGACAGGTTCGTGAACACCGCGACCTCGTAGCGGGCGCCGCCGACCCGGCCCTGCACCAGCGCGTGGCTGGACACCTCCATCGCGGCGGCGCCGACGCCGCGCTCGCGCATCATCGCGAGCAGCGCGTGCAGGTCGGTCGCCTCCGGCGTGGTGAGCGCGCTCGGCACCCGGTCGCCGCCCACCCGGATCTCCACGCCGCCGACCAGGCCCGTCTCGATCCCGGCGGCGCGCAGGCCCGCCTCCACCAGGAACACCGTGGTGGTCTTGCCGCTGGTGCCGGTCACGCCGATGAGCGTGATGTCGCGCCCGGGCTCCCCGTACACCCACGACGCCGCGTCGCCGAGCCGCGCCCGGACGTCCCCCGTCACCAGGACGGGGAGGCCCGTCGCCGCGGCCCGGTCGTGCCCGTCGGCGTCGGTGAGGATCGCCACGGCGCCGGCCTCCGCGGCCTGGGCGGAGAACTGGGCGCCGTGCGCGCGGGCCCCGGGCAGCGCCGCGTAGACGTCGCCCGGCAGCACGGCGCGCGAGTCATGTGTGATCCCCGTGACGGACACCGCGTCCCATACGTCCTGTCCGCCCTGTTCGTCCGATCCGATTCCGAGGAGCGCCGCGAGTCCGCTCAGCGGACGAGCCGGGTTGGTGGTGGGACGCATGACGTTTCTTTCGTTGCGGACGGTACGGGACTGGTCGGACACGGGTGGTGGACTCACAGGCGAGGAGGGTACTCGCTGCGATCAGTCGCGGGCGCGGATCTCGATGATCGGCGGCCTGCTCCCCGTCGGCGGGATCTTCTCGGACTGAAGCGCGAAGCTCATCACGTCCTTGAAGACCGGTGCCGCCGCATCGCCACCATAGTGGCTCCCGCGCTTCGGATCCTGCAGGACGACCTGCACCACCAGGCGCGGGTCGTCCGCGGGCGCGAACCCGGCGAAGGAGGCGGTGTAGCCGCCGCCGTCGTAGCAGCCGCAGCGCGGGTTGACGGCCTCGGCGGTGCCGGTCTTGCCGGCGACGCGGTAGCCCTTGATCTGGGCCTTCGGGGCGGTGCCCTCCTTCGTCGTGACGCCCTCCAGCATGTCGCTGATCTGCCGGGCCGTCTTGGCGCTGATGACCTGCCTGCGCTCCGGTTCGGGCGCCGGGGTGAACCTGTCGTGCTCCCCGACGGTACCCGCGATCAGGTTCGGCGCGACGCGGACGCCGCCGTTGGCGATCGTCGAGTACACGCTCGCCATCTGCACCGCGTTCACCGAGACCGTCTGCCCGAACGCGATCGGGTACCGGTCGGTGCCCGACCACTTGCCCGGCGGCTCCAGCAGGCCCTGCGTCTCGCCGGGCAGCGGCAGGCCGGTCCGGCGGCCGAACCCGAAGTCGCGCAGCGTCTGGTAGAGCCGCTGCGAGTCGATGGTCTCGCTCGCCATGATCGTGCCGACGTTGCTCGACTTGGCGAGCACGCCGGCGAACGTCAGCCGCTCGGGCTGGTGCGGATGCGAGTCGTGGAACACCACGTCGTACTTTTTGATCTTGTCCGGGACGGTGTAGGGCGTCTGCGGGGTGACGCCGCCGTGCTCCATGACGGCCGCGGCGGTGACGACCTTGCCGGTGCTGCCCGGCTCGTAGGCCTCCTGCACCAGGGGGCTGCCCCAGCGGGACCGGTCGGAGTCGGCGTAGTCGTTCGGGTCGAACCCCGGCGCGGACGCCATCGCGAGGAGGCGGCCGGTGCGCGGGTCCATGACGATCACGGTGCCGCTCTTGGCCCTGCTCGCCCTGACCTGCCGCTCGATCGCCTGCTGCGCCTTGAACTGCAGGTCGCGCTGCAGCGTCAGGCGGACCCCGCGGCCGGGCACCGACGGGCGCTTCTGGTCCTCGCCCATGGGGATGTGCTGGCCCTCGGGGCTGATCTCGACCCGCTGCCAGCCCTCCTTGCCCGCGAGCACGCCGTTCAGCGAGCTCTCCAGGCCGGCGGCGCCGCTCCCCGTGTCGTTCACGAAACCTATGACGCTGGCGGCCAGCGAATCGTTGGGGTATTCCCGGCGGTATTCCGGCAAAGTACCGATGCCGAGGAAGTTCCACGAGCTCACCAGCCGCGCCTGGTCGGGGCGGACCCCGTGCGCGAGGTACACGAACCGCGTCTCGGGCTTGCTGATCTGCTTCAGCAGCGTCGCGGGGTTCAGCCCGAGCGTCGGGGCCAGCGCGTTGACGATCGGCTGCCGCTTGTCCGGCTTGATGAGCGAGGGGTCCGCGAAGATCGCGCGGGCCTCCACCGTCATGGCGAGCGGGTTGCCCTGCGCGTCGGTGATGTCGCCGCGGACGGCGGGCAGCTTGAGCTCCCGCATCCGCTGCAGCATCGCCTGCTCGGTGTACTGCCCCGAGTCGATCGTCTGGAGCTGGACGAGCCGCCCGGCGAACAGCGACAGCACGAACGCGACGACGAGCAACCCGACGTTGAGCCGCTTGAGCGGGTCGCGGCGGTGGAAGGGGACCCGGGACCGCGGGGGGCGGCCGGGCGGCGGGCGCCGTCCGGATCCGCCGCCGGGGCGCGGGCCGCGGGGGCCCGCTCCGTCCGTCTTCGGCCGCGCCGTCTGGGCGTTGCGGGCCGTGCGGCTCTCCGCCGTCGCGCCCCTGGCGGGCGCCTTCTTCCGCGCGGAGCGCTTGACGGCCGTCGCGGCGCCGCCCGTCCGCCCGCCCGGTTTCTCCTTGCCCGCGGTGTCCTTGCGTGCGCGTTCCTTGCGTGCGCCGTCCTTACGTCCGCTGTCCTTGCGCGGGGCGTCTTTGCGGGGGGTGTCCTTGCCCGGGGTCTCCTTGCGGGAGGTGGGGACCGTGCCGCTGCGCGCGGGCCGGCGGGCGCCGCCGCCCTTCCTGCCCGGCCGTCCCGCGCCGTCGGCCCGCCC